>CALBLD010000199.1 GCA_937895775.1 uncultured Clostridia bacterium | reverse complement strand
GATATCGCAAGCGCACTGCCGCGTATCGCTCCCCATTCGGCAAGCGCTTCGAGCGCATAGCGCGAACAGGTCGGGGTAAATCTGCAGCTCGGCGTCCTTTTGAGCGGAGAAATTACCGCACGGTAAAAGCGTATCGGGAGCGAGAGCAGAAACGCAAACGGGTTCATTTTCATAAAAACATCCCGAGCCTTTCAAGCCCTTTTCCGATCTGATCCTTCATCCTTACCGAGTCTGATTCTGCCGCCGACTGCCGTCCGACAAAAACGATAAGAAATCCGGTGCGGATACGCCTGTCGGCAACAGCCCCCGAAAATCCCGCACGGATTATTCTCCTGACCCTTGTCCTTACGACTGCCTTCCCGACCGTCTTGGTGACCGTTATGCCTATGCGGTTTATCTTCTTTTTTTCGGGATTCTGTTTTTTCAAGAGATTTGCGTGACGGTCGGGAAGAACATAGATGACAACATCCGGACAGACGGCTTTTTTGCCCGTCCTGTATGCCTTGACAAAAAGATGATTTTCGCATATCGCGTGAAATTTCATTTTTCTTCCCCCGTTGACCGTGAGACTGCCGAAGCCGCAGCAGTCGGTTTTCGGATAATTTCACAAAGCCGTTTCAGAGATATAAAGGAGCCGACGTGCCGCAAAAAACGTCAGTTGACCTCGAAACTCTGTTTTTTTGTTTTTTCCGGAGAAGCGGGAGGCGGACACACATCGCCCGGAGCGACCTTTGCATATGCTCCGGGATCCTGCCGACATTCCGTTTTTCTCAGTGCGGAGCAACGTAAAGCGGTGCGGACGGCGTGAATCCCTTTCCCGGCATCCTGCCGACAAACGAAAACCCCCCGAAATGCGAATGCTGTCACAATCGGTGGGTTTCCGGTGAAAAATATCAGTAGGTGAGCTGAGCTCTGCCTTTCTGACGTCTTCTCTTGAGTACCTTTCTTCCGTTGGCGGTAGCCATTCTCTTACGGAAGCCGTGTACCTTATTTCTGGTAGCCTTTTTGGGCTGATATGTTCTCTTCATTCCGACACCTTCCTTTCAATTGTAAATACGTTCAGCGGGGACAGACCGCCGTTTTGCGGCGGATCCCTTGTAAAACAGCCGTCGGATAATGCGGATGATCCCTTGTATTACGGGACAGATTCATTCCTCCGCCGGCTCCGATCAGATTGCGGCTTGCATATTATAGATGAAAAGGACGGCTTTGTCAATAGTGTTTGCCGATCTCCGACCCTTTTATCCGAAAAATTTACAAAAAATTTATATTTTCCGCTTTTTGCCCGGGTTTTCAATCAAAAAACAGGAAAAACTCTTATATTATATAATATTTACTCAATTTACTCAATAATATATTTTCAAGAAAAATGTAAAAATCTATTGTAATCCGGAGCGTTTTGTGCTATAATGGATGCGGTATAGCCTGCCCGGACGCACACAGGCGAGCGGGAACTCCTTTTTGCGCCGCCGGAGCTTTGCCCGCCGTTCCCTTCTGCCCCCGTGTTTTACGGGGAACGGCAAACACACAGAGTGACACCCTGACACACGCACGGCATTTTTTCGCCATGCTTTTGTCGGAATACGCACCGCTCTGTGGGATGTAAATACAGAACATAAAGGAGATATAAAAAACATGCATGATATGCAGGAGCTGGATTCTCTTTGGGAAAGTGTGTCGGCACTTCTTGCCAACAAACATTCCTCATCGGCAATAAGGCTCTGGTTTGAGGAATCGTGTATCCTCTCGCTGGACGACGACACTGCCGTAATACAGGTTTTCAACGAATTCAAAAAAAATATAATAGAAAAAAGATTCATGGACAGTCTTGGCGAAAGTTTCGAAGCGGTCATCGGCTACCCGATAAAAATAAAGCTTCAGTTAAAGCAGCCGCCGCAGAAGCCGTCGGGAAAAATCCCCGTTTCTTACATATCCGACAATTACAGACTTGACGAGTCGATAGACTCGATGAAATTTCATCCGGGCAACGAATACACCTTCGACAACTTCATAGTCGGTTCGTCGAACAAATTCGTTTATGCGGCGTGCACGGCGGTTGCCGCGTCGCCCGCGACCGATTACAATCCGCTCTTTATCTATTCGAAGCCGGGACTCGGCAAGACCCACCTTCTGAATGCGATAATGAACGAGATTTACAGAAACAATCCGGATTCGAACATCCTTTACGTAAAGGGAGACGAATTCACAAATCAGATGATCGAATCGATCTCGCACGGCTCGCAGGAGGCATTCCGCCGCAAATACAGAAAAGCCGACGTGCTTCTGATAGACGATATACAGTTCATCGCGGGCAAGGAAGGTACCCAGGAGGAATTTTTCCACACCTTCAATGCTCTTTACGAGGACAGCAAGCAGATAATTATGACCTCCGACCGTCCGCCGCGCGACATAAAGCTTCTTGAGGACAGACTGCGCACCCGCTTTGAGTGGGGACTTATCGCCGACATACAGCCGCCGGACTACGAACTCCGCATAGCGATAATGCAGAACAAGGCGCGGATGCTCGGAATAACCCTTCCGACCGAAGTACTCACCTACATGGCTGAGAACATAAAGAGCGACATACGTCAGATCGAGGGTGCCGTCAAAAAGATATCGGCGCGCTGTTTTCTCAGCAAGGAGCCGATCACGTTGGAGCTTGCAAAAGAGTGCACCGCTCCCTTCATACGCGCCGAGGCATCTCCGTCGGTCACAGCCGATTCGATCGTCTCGCATGTCGCAAAGAAATACGGGATTGCGGTTGACGACCTGCTCGGACGTCAGAGGACGAAGCCGATAGCGAGAGCGAGAAACATATCGATATATGTAATACGTCGGGTAACCGGTCTTTCACAGCCGCTGATCGGCAGGAAGTTTGACAGGGATCACACAACCATCCTTTCATCGATCAACTCGGTCGAGGACGAGATGAAACAGAATCCGCTCTTCGAACTTGAAATAAACGATCTTATAAAGGAGATCACCGAATAGGATGTTCATAAGCATCACACACGATTTTTCGGTTGACGACAGGCAGGTCATCGGAATATTCGATCTTGACAACAGCACGCGGTCGGCGGATACAAGACGTTTTCTGCGCGAGAGCGAGAAAAAGGGCAGCGTCAGATCGAGAACGAGAGACATTCCGAAAAGCTTTCTGCTCTGTGACGGATTCGTCTGTCTTGTGCAGACAGCCTCATCGCCGATGAAAAAAAGGTTTGACTGATCTGAGTATTGTTCATACTTTGGTAACAATTTTAAAATTTACACACAACAGATATGTGTAAAAGCCTGTTAAACCAACATGTGGACAGTCTGTGGAAAACTTTTTTCGGCGGTGCGCCGACGGTAATTACAACATCCGTGCGGCGGAAAATCCACAGAAAATCCAAAGAGTTTTCCATAGCCGCAAAAATCAAAGTCAGCCGGAATAAGACTGCAAACGCACGACTTTATGCCGGTTTATACAGGACAAAGGCGTTTTCGGCACCGAAAAAAAAGAAGTCCACAGTTTGCACAGCCCCTACTGCTACTACTGACTTGATATATATTTTATTTTATTTATATTAGCGTGGAAAAGTCCACAGGCGGATCCGTCACCCGGAAAGAAATGGGGGTCGGATAACGTTTTAAGCGAAAGAAAAGGAGAAGAATTATGAGACTTACGTTTGACAGAACCGTGCTTGAAGAGGCGATCGACAGCTCAATGTGCGCAGTCGCCGAAAGAAACGCAATTCCGGTGGTTGAGGGAATAAGACTCAGAACCGAAAAGAACGGAAAATGCTCGATCACCACATACGATCTCGAAAAGGGATTTTATACCGAAATCGATTGCAGAATCGAAGAGGCGGGAAATTACGTAATAAACGCGTCAAAGCTATGCAGGATCATAAAGGCGATGCCCGATCTGTATGTCACCATAGAGGTAAACGAAAAGTGCGCTGTCACGGTGACTTCGGGCAAATCGAAATTCGAACTGCATGCGATGTCGGGAGACGCATTCCCGAACATTCCGGCACTTACCGGAGACCGCGGATTCGTGATCGGCTGCGACGTTCTCAAACGGATAGTCGCACAGACCTCCTTTTCGATAGGTTACGGAGTGGACACCCGTCCGATGCTCTGCGGTGCATACATCACGATAAAGGACGGAAAAATCAAGATTGCCGCCTGCGACGGCAACCGTCTTGCGGTAAGGGAAAAGAGCTGCGAACTCGAAAACAACAACAAGGATCAGTCGGATCTTGATCTTGCGTTTATCGTTCCGGGAAAGACTGTCGGACAGCTTTCGCGTCTCATGGGCGACGAGGAAAAGATAAAGATCATGCTTGCGAGAAAGCATGTCATATTCAAGCTGAAAACAATGACATTTTTCTCAAGACTTATCGATTCGGAGTATATAGACTACGAAAGAGTAATTCCGAAAACACGTGCAACCGTCGTGAAATGCGACCGCGCGGCACTTATATCGTCGCTTGAGCGTGCCTCTCTCGTCACCGAGGATCGCACTCTCGGTCAGGCAAGATCATATGTCAAGGCAAGCTTTGAAGGCGATCTGCTGAAACTCAATTCGGTATCGACAAACGGCTCGGTATACGATGAGATTCAGATTGATCATGAAGGAGACGACGTTGTCGTCGGCTTCAACTGCCGCTATCTGCTCGACGCACTGCGTGCAGCCGATACCGACAAGGTTGAGCTTATTCTGAACGGACAGCTGACATCGATCGTCATTCTTCCGGTCTATGAGGAGGAAAAGGGAGAGGACTTCCTTTACATGGTCAGCCCGGTCAGAATGAAGTAAAAAACGAAAAGGAGCAGAGGTCGCGGAGCAATGATTTGTAAAAGCGCGGGATATATAAACTTCCGCAACATATCCGATCAGAAAATCGAATTCTGCGACGGGGTAAACGTGATCTGCGGAGACAACGCGCAGGGAAAGACAAATGCGCTCGAAGGTATCTATCTGCACGCCGCATGCCGCTCGCACCGTGCGGCAAAAGACCGCGAAATGATCGGATTTTCGGGAGATTTTGCAAGAGTTACGCTTGATTACAGCTCGGGCGGCAGGGAAAACGGGCTTGACATGACGATAACGTCAGCCGGAAGAAAAATATGCAAAAAGAATTCGCTGGTGATAAAACGCGCTTCCGATTACATCGGCAATTTCCGTGCGGTGCTCTTTACGCCCGGTCATCTTTCGGTCGTGAAAGACGGACCGTCCGAGCGCAGAAACTTTCTTGACAGTGCGCTCTGTCAGCTTTATCCGTCATATATGGCTCATCTGCGCGACTTCAACCGACTGCTTCTGCAGAGAAACCGACTGCTGTCGATGATGGCATCGGGTGAGATTTCGGGCGGGGATGCCGACGCAAATCTTGATGTGTGGACCGAAAAGCTTGTATTTGAGAGCGAATTTGTTTCACATATGAGGAGTGACTACACCGAAAAGCTGTCGTCGATCGTTGCCGATATTTTCGATGATATGACGTCGGGCGGCGAAAAAGTCAGACTTTCATACGTCGGCGGGCATACGGCTGACGAATACAGAGAGCTTTTTTCGAAGGCAAGAAGAAAAGAAATTGCGGCGGGAACCACGCTTTACGGCGTCCACAGGGACGATATCGGGATATATCTCAACGAAAATGCGGTCAGAGCCTACGGCTCGCAGGGACAGCAGAGATCGGTCTCGCTTGCGATGAAGCTTGCCGAGGGAGAAATATCGAAGCAGATAACCGGCGAATATCCGGTGTTTCTGCTTGACGATATATTGTCCGAGCTTGACGAAAGGCGGAAAAGCTATATAATGTCGGGGCTTGACAAAAGACAGGTTATCATCACGGCATGCAGCTTTGAAAAGTCTTTCGAAGGCGCAAGACTTATAGTCTGCAAGGGCGGCAGATACAGTGAAACACAGAACCTAACGGACACAGGAAGGATATAAAAAATGTCAGAGAAAACACATTCGAATT
This sequence comes from uncultured Clostridia bacterium, assembly GCA_937895775.1. Lineage (GTDB taxonomy): Bacteria > Bacillota > Clostridia > Oscillospirales > CAG-272 > CAKSQF01. Next base: position 21,850 of record CALBLD010000199.1, on the reverse strand, counting down.
ACGACGAAAATCAGATACAGGTTCTTGAAGGACTTGAAGCGGTGAGAAAACGACCGGGAATGTATATCGGTTCGACATCACTGCGCGGACTTCACCATCTTGTGTACGAAATAGTCGATAACTCAATAGATGAGGCACTTGCCGGAGAGTGCGACAAAATAATCGTCACACTGAACAGCGACGGCTCATGCTCGGTAAAGGATAACGGACGCGGAATACCGAACGCCGTTCATCACAAAATGGGTATACCGACACCCGAGGTGGTCTTTACCGTGCTTCATGCAGGAGGAAAATTCGGCGGCGAAGGATACGCAATATCCGGAGGTCTGCACGGAGTCGGCGCATCTGTCGTAAACGCGCTTTCGACATGGCTGGTCTATGAAAACAGCAACAGCGGGATAAAATGCACCGAAAAGTTCGAAAGAGGCAAGGTTTCGTCCGGATTTGAAAAAATCTGCGATACCGACGAACACGGACTTTATGTCAGATTTATGCCCGACCCCGAAATATTTACCGAAACGACCGTTTTCGATTACGAAACGCTTCTGAACAGACTGCGCGAGCAGGCGTTCCTCAATGCGGGAGTAAAAATAATATTCAGAGACGAAAGAGTCGAGCCGGCAGTCGAGAACGTACTGCATTACGAGGGCGGAATAATCTCGTTTGTAGAACATTTAAATTCGATAAAGCACTGCGAAAAGGTGCATCCGCAGGTCATTTATATAAAGGCACAAAACGGGGACACGACCGCCGAGGTCGCACTCCAGTACAACACAAGCTATCAGGACACCCTGATGACCTTTGCAAACAACATCCATACAATGGAGGGCGGAACGCACGAGACCGGTTTCAAGACCGCACTGTCGAGGGTACTCAACGAATACGGCAAAAAGCTGAACGTGCTGAAGGGTGACGACAAGCTGACCGGAGACGACGTCATGGAAGGACTTTGCGCGGTCGTATCGGTAAAACTGCGTGACGCACAGTTCGAGGGTCAGACGAAAACCAAACTCGGCAACTCGGACATGCGTACATTTGTCTACAACGCGGTAAACGAAAAACTGTCCGAATTCATGGAAGAAAATCCGGCGGTCTGCCGTGCCATACTTGATAAGGCAATGGCTGCGTCGAGAGCAAGAGAGGCTGCACGCAAGGCAAGGGATCTCACAAGGCGAAAGGGCGCACTTGAGGGAGCGGGACTTCCCGGCAAGCTCTGGGACTGTCAGGAAAAATCGGTCGATGTGACCGAACTGTATCTCGTCGAGGGTAATTCGGCGGGCGGCTCGGCAAAGGACGGCAGAAATTCGAAGTTTCAGGCGATACTTCCTCTGAGAGGAAAGGTACTGAACGTCGAAAAGAGCAGGCTTGACAAGGTATATTCGAACCAATCGCTGACGCCTATCATTCAGTCGATCGGATGCGGAATCGGATCCGAATTCGATGCATCAAAGCTCCGCTACGGTAAGATAATTATAATGGCGGATGCCGATGTTGACGGAGCGCACATACAGATACTTCTTCTGACATTCTTCTACCGTCACATGAAGAAGCTGGTCGAGGACGGACACATTTATCTCGCACAGCCTCCGCTTTACAAGGTATTCAAGGGAAAACAGATAAGATACGCCTTTTCCGACAAGGAAAGGGACGATGCGATAGCCGAACTCGGAACAAAAGGTGTCGAAGCCGAAAGATACAAAGGTCTCGGTGAGATGGATCCTTCACAGCTCTGGGAAACGACGATGAATCCCGAAACGCGTACTCTTTTAAAGGTTACGATAGAGGATGCAATGCAGTGCGACGAAGCTTTTTCGCTCCTTATGGGAGACGAGGTCGAGCCGAGACGTGAATTTATCGAAAAAAATGCGACCTTTGTAACAAATCTTGATGTCTGATCCGTAAAAAAAGCTTTTTTGCGGCATGACCGCATGAGCGAAAAGAAAGGAAGTTTGTTTATGAACTGTCTTGTTATCGGAATGAATCCGACAATCGATCGCACAATAAGGCTTAAGGAAAAATTGCATTCCGGCAATATTTACAATGCGGTAAACGTTCGTGAGGATATCGGAGGGTCGGGAATCAACGCCGCAACGGTAATGGCAAGATTCGGTGAAGACGTAAAATATATCGGCTTTGTCGGCGGAGAAAGAGGACAAAAAGTCAGAAAGAAACTGAGAGAAGAAGGCATACAGGCAATGCTTGTCGAGACCGAATCTCAGACGGGAGTATGCACGAGACTTATCGACTGCGAAGGCAATGCCATGCGGATAGACGAACCCGGCGGTCCGATCAAAAACGCAGAGTTCAACGCCTTTATGGATATTGTCAACAGAGAGATTTCAACAGATATTCCACAGTTTGCACTGCTGTGCGGAAGTTTGCCACAGGGTGTGGATATCATCAGGCTGAAGAAGATTATAAGGCGGTTGAATCACGGCAATGTAAAGGTCATAGCCGATCTTCCGGGAGAGCTTCTCTGCGAGATCTGCGAGGGTCGTGAATGTAAGCCTTTTATGATGAAACCGAATATTTCGGAGCTTTACAAGCTTTACGAAAAGGAAAGAGACACCGACAAAGATATGGTCAAAAAGATGACCGGTCTTACCGAAGAGGATTTTCACACAGGAGGGACAGCCGAACGCTTTGTCCGCAGACTTTTCAACAAGTACGGTATCAACATCCTGTGTACACTTGACTCGGACGGATCCTATTATGTGAGCGACAGTGTGGAAATCGAAACCAAAACGCTGGAAGTCCCCGAAGTTTACAGAGCTTACGGAGCCGGAGATGTTTTTCTCGGTTGTTTCCTGTACGCCTGCGACGGATATTTCAGCGAAATCCCGCAGCTTGAATATGCGATAAAGGCGGCGACATCTGCGGCGGTTGTTTATGTATCGAAAATTGCCGACGGACTTCCGATGGCATCCGAGATGGGAAAATACATGCATAAGCTGAAACCGAAGGTCAAACCGAAGGAAAAGGGAAGACGCAGAAGAAAGAAAAGAACAGCGACAAGAACAATAAAGAAAAAAGAAGCCGAATCAGCTCATGAAGAATCGGCAAAAGAAGAAAAAACCGAAGAATAAAAAACAAAGCGGTAATATCCGCATAAAATAATTATTAAGAAAGAGGAAAAAGAAATGAAAAAATTACTGATAGCATGCGCAGCGGCAGCAGTAGCCGCAGTCGGAGCACTTTTTATCCCGGTTGAAGTCTACGAAAGCGGAAAGTGGAGAATCAAGGGCAGGAAAAAGGGCGACAATACCGAAGAAAATGACGAAAACGACCGCGTAATCAGAAACGGAAGTCTCGGCAGTCTTCTGATCGACAGGATGACGGTAAAGCCGGCTGTCGGCAGTGAGGACGACAATGTCGATTGCGTCCGCTGCAAGGACTGTCACGGCTGTATCTCCTCCGACGACTGCACATCCTGCGTCGGATGCGAGGCTTGCGACGACTGCATCGGATGTGTGGACTGCTTTGACTGCGACAGCTGCACCGACTGTATCGAGTGCGTTGACTGTGTTGACTGCGTCGGATGTGTCGAATGTGTCGGACTTGTCGGCGAAAACGGCAAGGTCGGAATAAACAACAATTCCGATCCGGAGAAGGAAACAAATGAGTGATCTGTCAGAAAAGCTTGTAAAAGCTCTGTTCGTATCGGCGATAGTTCTGCCGTACCGCGTGAAAATAGAACGCGACGCGGAAAAAAAGCCGGAAAAGATATCATTGAAGGCTTTTTTGTGGAAGCTTGATTATGACAGGAATTCCGACGAGGAAAACCGTATAAAGCTGAAGCTGTTCTGAAAGAAGCCGGATAATTCCTATTACAACGAAAGGAAACAATTATGAAAAAGAAACTGATACTGGCGGCAGCCGCACTTGCGGCGATCTTCATTCCGTACACGGTTGAAGGGGACAACAAAACAGGCTCGCTTCATATAAAAGCGGTCGGATACAGTATATCGAGAGATTCGGCGGACGGGGATACCGTTCTGTCGGTTCCCGGTGTGGCTTTCACACTGCGCAAAAAGGGACTCGGAAGGAAGAAGAGCACTCCGCTTTTCAACCGCGCGCTGCTTCTCGCCGCACAGAAGGGACACATTTCCTCCGAATATCTTTGCCGCAAGATGTCTGTCGGCGCGTCCTGCGCCGATGCCTTCATTGAGATGATGCAGGAATACGGCGTGATCGGGAAGCCGTCCGAGGACGGTGTCTGCGACGTCATCATGAGCAAGGACGAGATCGAACAGCTTTCGAGATCGTTCTGATCGCGGCAGTAAAACTGTCATTATAATATGTCATTATAATATATGGAAGAAAAGGCAAACAGCAAAAGATGAGTAAAAAAGACAATATCGAGAATTACGAATACCCCGACCAGAAGATAGTCGATGTGCAGATGGCGAAGGAGGTCAAAAAATCCTTCATAAACTATGCGATGTCGGTTATCGTCAGCCGCGCGCTTCCGGATGCGAGAGACGGTCTGAAGCCGGTACACCGACGCATACTTTACGCGATGTACGAGGACAATCTGACATACGACAAGCCATTCCGCAAGTCGGCAACGACGGTCGGTAATGTGCTCGGACGCTATCATCCGCACGGCGACTCTGCCGTTTACGAAAGTATGGTCCGCCTTGCACAGCCCTTTTCACTGCGCTATCCGCTGATCGAGGGTCACGGAAACTTCGGTAACATCGACGGCGACCAGGCGGCTGCATACCGTTACACCGAGGCAAGGATGTCGCGGCTTGCGGGAGAAATGCTGACCGACATAAAGAAAAACGTGGTCGATATGATCCCGAACTTTGACAACAAGCTGACCGAGCCTGTTGTTCTTCCGTCGCGTTTTCCGAACCTTCTTGTCAACGGTTCGATGGGAATTGCCGTCGGCATGGCGACAAATATCCCGCCTCACAACATGTGCGAGGTCATTGACGGCACGATTTATCTGATGGATCATCCGGATGCGGGTCTCGGCGACCTGATGCAGTTCATAAAGGGTCCCGATTTCCCGACGGCGGCGATAATCTGCGGCACGTCGGGCATACAGGAGGCATACGCTACCGGAAAAGGCAGGATAACGGTCCGCGCAAGATGCGAAGTTGACGAGGAAAAGCACCGCATAATTGCGACCGAGATACCCTATTCGGTCAACAAGGCGCAGATGGTCGAGGCAATGGCTGCATGTGTAAAGGACAAGCGTATCGAGGGCATCACCGCGATCCGCGATGAATCGGGCAAGGACGGTCTGCGTGTCGTCGTCGAATACCGTCATGACGCAAACGGAAACGTCATTCTGAACCAGCTTTACAAATACACACAGCTTCAGGACACATTTGCGGTCAATATGCTTGCGATCGTGGACGGAGTACCGAAGATACTTACACTGAAAGACGCGCTTTCGATCTATATCGCACATCAGGAAGAGGTCGTTGTGCGCAGAGTGCGCTATGATCTTGAATCGGCTCTGCATGACATGCATATTTTCGAGGGCTACAAGATAGCAATCGACAATATCGACAGAGTGATCGCGATAATCCGCGCGTCGAAAAATGTCGGAGAAGCAAAGATAAATCTTATGGAAGCCTTCAAATCGAAGGAACTTACCGACAAATTCGAGGAGCTTTCCGACTTCGAATCGGCGAAAAACGGCGGACTTTCGGAAGCGCAGGCACAGGCAATCGTCGAAATGCCGCTCGGACGTCTTTCCGGAATGGAACGTGACAAGATCGAGGAAAAACTTGCCGCGCTCGCAGAGCTTGTCAAGGGCTACCGCGCCGATCTCGCCGACGAGGGCAGAATAAAGAACATCATAAAGACCGATCTTCTGGAAATCAGAAGAAAGTACGGCGACGAACGCCGCACCGAGATCACTCAGGTCGAAAACGACATAATCTACGAGGATCTGATCGACAGACATACCTGCGTCATCACAATGACCCATGCGGGTTACATCAAGCGTCAGAACAACGACGTCTATTCGTCACAGCGCAGAGGCGGCAAGGGTATTATCGGTATGACCACAAAAGAAACAGATTTTGTAGAAAAAGTCATAGCAGTAGATACTCACAGCCTGCTGATGATGTTTACGAATACCGGAAGAGTGTACACCACAAAGGCGTACCGCGTACCCGAGGCGGGCAGAACCGCAAAGGGAACCAACATCGTGAATCTGCTTGAGATGAGCGAAGGGGAGAAGATCACCGCAATGATCGCCGTCGGCGGATTTGCGCCCGACGAGTATCTGCTCTTTGTCACCAAAAACGGCACGGTCAAGCGTACCGCTCTTTCCGAGTTCGAGATACAGAGAAAGGGCGGCAAAATCGCGCTTTCGCTGGACGAGGGCGACGAGCTTGTCTACGTCAGACACACAACAGGCTCGGACGATATAATTATTGCGACCCATAACGGAAATGCGGTCCGCTTTGCCGAGACCGCCGCGAGAGTCATGGGCAGAACCGCACGCGGAGTCAGGGGAATAAGACTTGAGGACGGCGATTTTGTGGTCGGCTGTGCGCTTGTCGATGACAGCCGCAATCTTGTGACCGTCACCGAGGGCGGATTCGGCAAGCGGTCGTCGTTTGAGGATTTTGCATGCAAAAACCGGGGCGGCAAGGGCGTAAAATGTCATAATATCTCCGAAAAGACAGGATCGCTTGCGGGAATCGCAACGGTTGACGAAAGCGACGATCTGATGCTTATAACATCCGACGGAACGGTAATACGTCTTGCGGTCAGCGACATACCCGTTTACAGCAGAGCTGCGGGCGGCGTTATAGTAATGAGACTGTCGGAGGGTGACAAGGTGGTCAATTTCGCCGTGATCGAAGAAGACGAGGATGAAAAAGACAAAGAGTCGGAAAATGTCGAATCGACCGCAGACGAGTCGGAGGAAAATGTCGAAAAAACCGACGAAGAGCCGGACAGCGGGGATGACGGAGAAGTCTGATCGGATTTCGGCAAAACAAACGAAAAACTGACGGAGGCAGAAAATGAAAAAAATACTGACAGTGCTTTGCGTACTGCTGATTGCCGCGCTGACGCTTGCGGGCTGCGGCGGTCCTTACAGCGGTAAGGAAAACGAGGTAAGGGATATTCTTCTGCCTCTGCTTGAAAAGGATGTCGTGTTGAACAGCTACATATGGGGAGAAGGCTTTGCGGTAAGCGGAGAAATCTATCCGAAGGACGAGTCAAGCGCGACCGCGGTCTATTATACGGTATCCGCCGACAGCCCGTACAAAAGCTGCAAGGAATTGCGCGACGCGGCAAATGAGATATATTCGCAGGACATGATGAAGATAATCGAGGCTTATGCCTTTGAAAACAACGACAACGTCATGTCCCGCTTCTGCGACGCAACAGAGGGGAATGTGCTTCTGAAAATCGACGTTTCGCAGAATCACAAACCGTACAATCTTACGGCGAAGGTTTTCCCCGACACGCTTAAAGTCACAAGATCGACGCAGTCGATAATCGAATGTGAGATCGAATATGTTGCGGGAAGCAGTCAGAACCGCAGGACAATGAAGATAAAACTGCTCAGCGAAGGATCGGTATGGAAGCTGGACAGCCAGACATGGGCGGTGGAAATCGGCTGATGAAGGAAAATGAAAACAGTCTCGGCAGACTGCTGATCGCCGACCGCTCCGCAAAGCCGTCGGCTGTGAGGCTGTGGGGAGCGATACTCTTCTGCGATTTTCTGCTGGCGGTGGTCTACGGAATAGTCGTCGAGGGCGCAAACAACAACATCGACGCGCAGATGAACGGCGCGCCTGCGTTCATCGGCACGATGGCGGTACTCTCTTTCTTTCTTTTCTTTTATCTGAGGAAAAATCTCGGAGCGGTAAAAACATCGGTCGATGTTTACGAAAGAGGTGTCGTGATCTCGGCACCGACGCTTTCTCCGAAGGCAAAGAAGGCGCATGCCGACGACCCTGTCGAAAACCGTACCCTTTCAAAGGGGGAGATCGCCGACTGCTATGCAAAAGGCGGAAAGCTGTGTATTACCGCCTCCGACGGGAAGAGGTATATGTTCGTCAGAATGAAAAAGGCGGACCGGGCGGCAGAATATATAAAGGAACAGATCGAAAACGCACAGTAGTAATTATATATTGCGAAAGGATATTTGAAAATGGCAAAGGGATCAAAAAAAGCGACAGCGGCAGCGGCGGCACCGACCGACGGCGACGCAAGAAAAAAAGCACTTGAAAATGCGCTTTTGCAGATAGAAAAAGAATTCGGCAAGGGAGCGATAATGAAGCTCGGCGAAAACACGTCGATGAACGTGACTGCGGTATCGACAGGCTCGCTGACGCTTGACCTCGCGCTCGGGATCGGCGGACTGCCGCGCGGCAGAGTCGTCGAGATATACGGTCCCGAATCGTCGGGTAAAACAACACTGGCTCTGCACTGCGTTGCCGAAATGCAGAAAATCGGCGGAACGGCGGCATATATCGACGTCGAAAATGCACTTGATCCCGTATATGCGAAGGCACTCGGGATAAACATCGACGATCTGCTCGTTTCACAGCCGGACAGTGCCGAGCAGGCACTTGACATAACCGAGGCACTCGTGCGCTCGGGTGCGGTCGATATAATAGTCGTCGACTCGGTTGCGGCACTTGTTCCGCAGGCGGAGGTCGATTCGGAGATGGGCGCATCGCAGGTTGCCGTTCAGGCAAGACTTATGTCGCAGGCACTGAGAAAGCTGACCGCGGCGATCTCCAAGACGAGCTGTATCGTGATATTCATAAACCAGCTCAGAATGAAGGTCGGCATCGCCTACGGAAACCCCGAGGTCACGACGGGCGGAAACGCGCTCAAATATTATGCGTCGGTAAGACTTGACGTCCGCCGCACCGAGACGCTGAAAAACGGCTCGGAATCGCTCGGAAACAGAACAAAGGTGAAGGTTGTCAAGAACAAGGTCGCGCCGCCTTTCAGGGTAGCCGAATTTGACATACTTTACGGCAAGGGAATATCAAAAGTCGGAGAAATACTTGACCTTGCGGTCGATCTCGGAATCGTCGAGAAGTCGGGAGCATGGTTCTCGTACAACGAGGAGCGTCTCGGACAGGGAAGAGACAAGGCAAAGCAGACGCTTGAGGAAAATCCCGCACTTATGAAGGAAATAGAGGACAAGGTGCGTTCGTCGGACGCATCTACGATAGACAAGGAGGACGATCTCCTGCTCGATACAGGCGATTTTGACGTGGATATCTGATCGGAGAACGTGAAAAAGCAAATTTATGGATAATGGCAATTGTACCGGAGCTGAGGAAAATTTAAACGAAATCGTGGTCGATGACGAAGATGCGGTAGATGACGGTACCGAAGCCGAAGGCGAAAACGAATCGGTAACCGAAGCCGAAGGCGAAAACGGAACCGAAAGAACCCCCGACGGCAAGATCGTGAGGAAAAAAGCGGAGATCGGCTACCGCCGCAGAACAAGAATAGAACTTGTCGGGGAGGAAATGCCCGACGAGGAGGAGTTCTGGAAGAAAGAGTACGATAAATGCCTTGAATCGGCACTGCGCATAATAATGTTCGGAGACAATTCGAGAAAAATGATGCGCGACAAGCTGCTGATGCGCGGATACCGCCCCGACATCGTGGGAAAAATTATCAGCAAATTCTGCGAAAAGAAGCTGATAAGCGACGGACCGCTCATAAAAAACATGACCGAAACGATGGTAAACAAAAAATATTTCGGCAGGATAAGAGTAAGACAGGAACTGCTCAAGCGGTTCGACAGGGACAGCGTGGAAATATATTTTGACTCGGTCGTCGAAGAGATCGATTTCGAATCTCCAGCAAATGAATTTGCAAACAACAATCTGAAAAGCGGAAAGGAACGGCTCATACGGGCGATGGCGGCAAGGGGATACGAAGCCGAGCTGATAAAAAAGGCGGTTGATGCGGCGATAGAGGCACTGCCTCCCCGTCCCGAGACGCCGAAAACGATCAGAAACGGAAAGACCCCGAGAATGCGCAGAACTTTCTGAAAAGGAGTGCGGCTGTGGATAACAAACCGAAAATGGTGACGGTAAAGGTGCTGTCACTGATATGTCTGCTGATATTTGCTCTGCTGCTGATCGTGGCGTATGCATCGTCGTCGGTCATGACCGGCTCTGTTTTCCGCCGTCTTGCGGCGGGCGGCAGACTGCGTGCCGATGAATCGGCGGACCTTCTGCGCGCGGCGATCTGCGGCGTGCTGGCGGTCGCCGCGGTTTTCCCGGGTGTGTTCGGACTTTGCGGCAGGACTCATCTGCGATCGGCGGTTTCGGGTGCTGTATCGCTCGCCCTGCTTCCGATCGAAAGAGCGGTCATGCTTGTGCTGAGATATTATGTCTATTGTCGGTCGTCGATATCGTCGTCGGCAATCCGCGAGAGATTTGTGAGCAATTCATACACACTTGAGGCGGTACTTCTGGCTCTGACTCTGCTTTTCGGCGTGCTTGCCTTTTTCTCAAAGCGAGCCTCCGAGTACGACGGTCGTGCAGGGGCGACATCAAAGTCGGAGAAACTGCGCATGAAGGCACTTGAAGCGGCAAACCGTGCGGGTTTTGACGTTTCGGACATAGTTCTGACCTCCTACGACGGGGAAAAGACTGCCGTGATTATTTTTGACGAGGGCAGAGTGCCGACCGACGGTGAGGCTGTCGGGAGACTGTTCGGGATACTGTCGTCGGTTCTTCCGGGATACACGCCGAGGATCGACTGAAATCGTCGGAATTTCATAAATAGATACACATTATATACAAACAGGACACATAAGGAGTATAAAATTAAATGATAAAGGTCGGATTTGTTTCGCTCGGATGTTCGAAGAATCAGGTGGACACCGAGGTGATGCTCCATACCCTTGCCGAAAAGGGGTGTGAGATAGTCGCCGAGGAAACCGAAGCGGATGTAATTATAGTCAACACCTGCGCATTCATAGAAAGCGCGAAAAAAGAGGCGATTGACAACATCCTTGATGTCGCATGGCTGAAAAAACACAGAAATCTGCGCGGAATAGTTGTCTGCGGCTGTCTTGCCGAGCGTTACAAAGAGGAAATTTTCACCGAAATGCCCGAGGTGGACGCGCTGATCGGCGTCGGCTCGCTCTCGCATATTTACGAGGCGGTCGAGGCGGCATACAACAAAAAGAGATACAGCTCGTTCGATGACAGGGACATCTGCCCGCTCGGGGGAGAGAGAATACTGACGACCCCCGCATTTTCCGCATATCTGAAGGTGGCGGAGGGCTGTGACAACCGCTGTACATACTGTGCGATACCGAACATAAGGGGTCGCTTCCGCTCCCGTCCGATCGAGGCACTTGTCGAAGAGGCAAAAAGGTTGGAAGCGTCCGGCTGTAAGGAACTGAACATAATTGCGCAGGACACCACGAGATACGGACTTGATCTTTACGGTGAGTATTCGCTTGCGAAACTGGTCAGGGCGATATGCGCCGAGACCGACATTCCGTGGATAAGACTGCTCTACTGCTATCCTGACAAGATAACCGACGAGCTGATCGCCGAGATGAAGAACAATCCCCGCCTGCTCCACTATATGGATCTGCCGATACAGCACATAAACAACGATCTGCTCCGCAGGATGAACAGGCACGGCGGTGCGTCGCTGATAAAAGAGAATATAGGAAAGCTCCGCTCGGAGATAGACGATCTTGTAATAAGAACGACGGTCATTGTCGGCTTTCCCGGCGAGACCGACGAACAGTTCACCGAGCTTTGCGAATATATAAGGGAAGAAAAGTTTGAGCATCTCGGCGCGTTTACCTATTCCGCCGAGGAGGGGACGCCCGCGGCGGAGTTCGACGATCAGATCGACGAGCAGACAAAGCAGGACAGATACGATGCCGTAATGTCCGAACAGCTTGCCGTCACCGACGAATACAACAGATCGCTTGTCGGCAAAGAGGTGAAACTGCTTGTCGAGGGCTTTGATCCGGTTTCGGATGCCTACTACGGCAGAAGCTATGCCGACGCTCCCGATGTTGACGGAAAAATATATTTTACCGCACCAGCCGGGAAGTACCCGATCGGTGAGTTCACGACTGTTGAGATCAGAGACGTGCTTGACTACGATCTTGTTGCCGATCCCGTCGAATAAGAAAAAACTGAAAGGTAATTACTGCTATGTCCGATAAAACAAAAACATGTCCGAAAAATCTGCCGAATATACTGACCGTCGTCCGCGCACTGCTGGTTCCGGTGTTTATGATATTCGTGATCTTTGACATCGGGGGCGGGGATGCGACCCGGATAATCGGCGCACTTATGTTCGGCGTGATCTCGCTTACTGATATGCTTGACGGCAAACTGGCACGCAAATATTCGCTCGTGACCGATTTCGGCAAATTCCTTGATCCGCTTGCTGACAAACTTCTTGTACTCGGCGCGATGCTCTCGCTTATCGTCTATATGGGCGACGATCGTGTGTTTGCGGTCATTCTCACATTTTCAACATTTATCGTAATACTGCGCGAACTTGCGGTGACCTCGCTGAGGCTTATCTGCAAGAACGGCGACGGCAAGGTGATCGCCGCAAACATGGCGGGCAAGATCAAGACGGTCTCGCAGATCATATTCATTCTGGCGGCACTGCTTGAGCCGCTTCTCTGGGAAACGCCGGTGCTGACATATACATCGCTTGCAGTCATGGTGTTTATGACCGTCTATTCGGGCATAAATTATTTCATCATCTATCTGCCGCTTCTGAAAAAGGGTGAATGAAATGGGTCGGCTGATAGTTATTGACGGGCTTGACGGCTCGGGCAAGGGAACGCAGAGCAGACTGCTCACAAAGCGTCTCGGAAAAAACGGGATTTCGGCAAGAAGAGTCGATTTTCCGCGCTACGGAAAAAAGAGCGCGGCACTTGTGGACGGCTATCTGCACGGCGAACTTGGCGGACACCCTGACGATACCGGAGCATATGCGGCGGCAACTTTTTTTGCGGTTGACAGATACTGGTCCTACCGCACCGAATGGGGAGAGGACTACAAAAACGGGGTCACGATAATCGCCGACAGATACACGACGGCGAATGCCGTGCATCAGTGTTCCAAGATGCCGAAGGAAAAGTGGAACGAATTTCTTGACTGGCTGTGGGAAAACGAGTACGAAAGGCTCGGGATACCGCGCCCCGATCTGATAATCTATCTTGAAATGCGCCCGGATATATCCGGACGGCTGATCGCATCGAGAGCCGAGAGCGAGGGTCGGACTAAGGATATACACGAGGCAGACCGCGGGTATCTGGAGCGTTGCTACGAGGCGGCACTTTACGCAAGTGACTATCTCGGATGGACGAAGATAAAATGCTACGACGGGGACGATCCCCGTCCGATCGACGAAATTGCCGACGAGATCGAAAAGCTCGTCATGGCAAGAATAAACGGAGAACGGAAATGATATATCTTTTTCTCGCAAAGGGATTTGAAGAAATCGAGGCACTTGCCCCGGTCGATCTGCTTCGCCGCGCAGGCAAAAGGGTCGCAACCGTTGCAGTCGGCAGTGAGCGCGAGGTCGTCGGTGCCCACGGCATAGCCGTGAAGGCGGATATGAAGATAGATGAAACCGACGTCGGAGAGGACGCCGAAATGCTGATTCTGCCGGGCGGGATGCCGGGAACGAAAAATCTCGCCGCCTGCGAAAAGCTGTCGGAGCTTATTGTTTCGGCGGCAAATGACGAAAAAACATACATCGCCGCAATCTGCGCCGCACCGTCGGTGCTCGGCGGACTCGGTATCCTTAAAGGGAAAAAAGCAACATGCTACCCCGGATTCGAGGCGTATCTTGAGGGCGCACTCATTTCGGACGAGAGCGTCGTCGCCGACGGCAGGATACTGACGGCGGCGGGAATGGGTGTTGCCGTCGAGTTCGGACTTGCCGCAGTCAGGATGCTCTGCGGAGAAGAAGAAGCCGAAAAACTCAGAAGCTCGGTCATCGCCGACCGATAACGAACGAAAGGGAGCATATCCGAATGAATGACAGCCCGTACAGTCTGAGGGACGAAAAAAATATGCTCCGCGAGCGTTACTTAAAACAGAGACGGTCGATAGACAGGGATCGGAAGGAAAAAATGGACGCGGCGATAGTCGGACGTATATCCGGACTGCGTTGCTATTGCTATGCAAAAGCCGTCCTTCTTTATTATCCGAAGGAGGACGAAATAAACCTGCTTCCGTTGGCAAGGCGGGCGATTTCGGAGGGGAAAAGGGTGCTTTTCCCGGTGTCCGACCACGACGGTGTGATGCACTACCGACAGGTAAGCGACATTGATGCCGATTTTGTGCCGGGGATGTTCGGTATCCCCGAGCCGAAAAAGAGCTGTCCGGTGTTTGATAAGGCAAATGTCGGCGGATCGGCGATCGTGATAATGCCGGCACTGTCGATCGACCGCGACGGCTACCGTCTCGGCTATGGCAAGGGTTATTACGACCGCTATATGGTCGGTTTCAGATCGACCGCCATCGGTGTTATTTACAGCGAACTGCTGTCGGACAGACTGCCGAGGGGCAGATATGATCGGCGCGCCGATCTCGTTGTGACCGAAAAAGAGACGATTTTTCTTCAGAAATGATGATTTTTATCGAAATTTACCGCAAAGGGGGCGGCACAGACAGTGAAAAAGATGCGGGAAGCGGTAAAAGCACCGCTTCTGATGCTTGTGATATATATACTTCTCGCCGCCTCGTCCTCGCTGACATGGCTGTGGGGAAAGGATGAGCAGACCGCATTTGCGTCGGCAATGGTTTTGCAGATACTGATATTCGTACTGCCCACCCTCTTTTACTGTAAACTGACGGGACTGTCGCTGACAAAAAAACTGAGCCTGCGCATGTTTGCGCCCGGCAAGGCGGTGCTGATAATCGGACTGCTCGGAGTGATGCTTTTCGGAAGCCTTACCGTCAGCCTGCTCTGGAGTACGGTCGTCGGAGTGGTTGCCGACGGTTCGGTGTCCGCGTCGTCGGCTGCCGACAGCATAACGTCGATGAATCCGGTCTATGTCATACTGACCTTCTGCATAGTTCCCGCAGCCTGCGAGGAATTTGTGTTCAGGGGAGTTATGCTTTCCGAATATGTATCTTACGGACCGTGTGCGGCAATAATTATTACATCGGTGCTTTTTGCGATGGCGCATTTTTCGTTTGACGAGCTGCCCGCGCGTATTTTCTGCGGAGTCGTGCTTGCCGCGTCGGTGTACATGGTCAAAAGCCTGTACGCATCGGTGATACTTCACCTTGCGAACAACATAATGAGTGTCTACCTGCTTCCGTATATAAAAAGAGTGGTGCTTCAGCCGAGAGGCGTGCTCTTTTCGGTATTCATAGTGACCACGCTTTTTCTGGCGTTTGCCGTCGTGGTCTTCCGTGAGGCGGAGGGAGTGTATTTCGAATACGCGTATGACCCGGATTTTGAAGCGTCGGGCATGTCGGGAAAGGCACCCGGTAAGAAAAACAGTGCGGTCAGCGCGTTTTTCTCGCCCACACTGATAATCTGCGTGCTTTTCTTTGTGATAGCCGCACTTGTGTGACCGGACTTTTGCGGACTGTCGGAAATCGGCGGGACAAAAAACTCAAAAAAACCGAAAAGGAAAGATTCTTATGGGTTTTCTGAAAAAAGATAAAAAAGACAAAAAGGAAGAGCTCGCGGAGCAGACCGACGAAAATCTTCCCGAGGCGACCGAGCCGATCGACCCCGCACATTTCGAAAATGCGGCACCCGATCCGGAACAGATCGGATTTTCGCCCGACGACGGGATGAAGAACACCGACCTGCCGACGACCTGCGACAGCGAAAACGCCCGTTTTGACGGGCTGACTGCCGACGGGGTCGAAAAGACCGAGGTAAGGATAAAGAAAAAAACAAAGACGGTGCGCGAACACGGCGGCGGGATCCGCTCGCTTGCCACTGCGGTCGCGGTGGTGACCGTCTGCCTTGTTCTCGGGATCATCTTCGGAGTGGTGATAATATCGATCGGTAATGACCTGTTCGCTTTCACCTTTGAAAAGGATGAAAACGGCGAGCCGATCAGCTATACCGTCGTCATTGACAGCGAGGGAATGTCGGCGTCCGAGGTCGGGAAACTGCTTAAGGCGGCGGGTGTCATCGAATATCCGTCGATGTTCAAGCTCTATGTCCAGCTCAAGAAAAAGGACAATTTCAATGTCAAAGTCGGGACGTATACCATTTCGGCGGCGGCAAACTACGACGCGATCATATCCGCATTGAATCCCCGTCCGAAGCGGACGGAGGTCACGATCACCTTTACCGAGACTATGACAACAGACGATATAATCGATCTTTTTGTCAAAAACGGGATAGGGACGAGAGAAGGCTTTGTCGATGCGATAGAGAATTACAAATATGATTACTGGTTCATGGACTGGCTGGACAAAGATAAGCTGTCGCCCGACAGATATTACAGGCTGGACGGCTATCTCTATCCCGACACCTACCGCTTCTTCTCGGATTCGAAAGAGTCTGTGGCGATAGGCAAAATGCTCTCCAATTTCAACAAGAAGTTCGGAGAGGAATACAAAACGCTTTGCGAGGAAAGAAACATGACCCCCGACGAAGCGGTAATTCTTGCGTCCATGATACAGGCGGAGGCTCAGAGAGTCAACGACTTCACATATGTGTCGGCGGTCTTTCATAACAGACTGAATTCGGCGACATTTGAGGGACGGCTCGATTCGGATGCGACCGTGCAGTATTATTTCAGACATACCGAGGGCAAACGGCACGACGAGATAACCCCCGAGGATCTTGAGACCGATACACCCTACAACACCTATAAATATAAAGGACTCACCCCGGGTGCTGTCTGCAATCCGTCGATAAACGCGCTGAGAGCGGCACTTTATCCGGAGGAAAACTGTCCTTACTACTATTTTGTGTCACGCTATAACGGATCGATGCTTTACGCAAAGACGCTTGCCGAACACAACAAGAATATAGCGGCGGTAAAGAAGGAAAGAGAAGAGCTGGAAAGCGGAGTCGGCGGACACGAGTAATTTGCGGAAAAGAGGCGGCATATGAGCGAATATCCGAAATCGGCAGATACGGTCACCGAGGCGGCAATCGGCGGCAGGGTTTTCATGCGTATTGCCGTGAGCAGTCCCCAGTTTACCGGGGAGGTAAGCCCGGAGGATTTTGCCGGAAAATATCTGACCGACAGACTGCGCCCCGACGATATGCTGGTCTTTTCGTCGCAGTCGATCGCACTGTCGCAGAAGAGATATTACGATCTGTCGGCGGTGAAGAAAACAAAACTTGCCGAGTGGGCGTCGAAGTCGGTAAAAAAGACGGGAGAAATAACCGTTTTCGGCGATCCGAAGGTAATGAGTGCCGCGATGTATGAGTTGGGGAGCTTCAGAATGGTCGTCGGAACGCTTGCGGGCAGATTTTTCGGCAGAGACAGCTTTTACAAAGCCGCGGGAAGGCAGAGCAGATTCATCGATGTCATTTCGTATGACGGAAGGATGCTCATGACACTCTGTCCCGATGATGCGATAGCCGTTGCCGAAAGGATAGCCTATACGGTCGGCTGTCGGACGCTGATAGTCGATACGCGCAGAAACGGCGGGGGGATCGCGGCGTCCGAGGAAGGACTGCCGATCCGTGATATTGAAGCGGTAATGCTCAACGCGCCGATGCGTGTCGGCAACCGCAGGGTTCCGATGTGTATAATCAGAGAAAGATAAATCAAGGGTCTGTGCCGAAAGCACAGACCCTTTTTTGCCCGCCGACCGACGGCGTTTTTATACTTTTTCGGTTCTGATAATCGCAACACTGACGTCGTCGGCTCCGCGGTTTTCGACCACCGCCCGGGCGCGGATTGCGTCGGCAAGCTCGGAGGGCGGCAGATTCCTGCCCGAGTTCACAAGTTCGGGTAGCCAGAGCGTCTGCTCAAAGGTCGCGCCCACGCCGTCGCTCGCAAGCACGGCGATATCTCCCGCCTGCGAGTCAAGCGCGGTTTCCTCCGAACAGATGTCCTTCATTATCCCGATCGGCATGCTTTGTGAATCGACCTTGAATATCTTGCCCGTGCGGAAAACATAGGAGGGAGCCGCTCCGCATTTGGTGAAAAGGATCCTGCCGGTGTACAGATCGATTTCGGCAAGATCGACCGTCGTGTGACATTCTGCGGCTCTTGAGCAGAGAAAGTTTGAAAGAAGCTGTAATGAGAGGGCGGTCGTGTTGCCTGCGGATATCATTTTTTCAAGAAAGGTCGCGGCAAGATCGGCAACGGTTGCCGCCTCGCGTCCGCTTCCCATGCCGTCGCAGATAAGCGCGTAGACCATCCCCGAGTCGGTATGGAAGGTTCTGACGCAGTCGCCGCTTGCCTCTTCGCCGCTTCTCGGCTGAAATGACACGGCGGCACCGACCTTGTATATCGGCAGTGAGGTCAGCCGCATCGAAACAAAATCACCCTCGAAACTGAAATCGGGTTCGCCGAAGCGTTTCCCGGTCGCTTTTGAGAGCGCATCCGAGATCTGCCTGCTGCTCACAGTCACGCTTCCGATGTCAAGCCCGGATACCGTGATGCTTTTTCTGCGGGTTCCCCACGCGCCGATTCCCGAAAAGACCATGCCGAGTGAGCGGAAAAGTCCGGACGCGGTTTTCGAAAGTTCGTCGTCCGGCTGATAGTCGCCCGACCTGTCGCGGTCGGTACTCTCCTCCTTCAGAAGCTCGGCAACTGCCGCATAATCAAGTGCAAACAGTTCCGATTTGTCTTTGGTCAGCACGCTTTCCACATAATTTGCGTAGCCGTCGTTTATCTCGCGGACTATGCGGTCGGCTCTTCTGCATCTGCGCCTGAAATCATCGGGGAGTTGTGTGTAAGCAAGTCCGCCGTTTTCGGAGAGCAGTTTTGCAACCTCTTTTACATGTGCGTCGGTTGAAATGTAGTTTTTTTGCCAGCAGTCGCCCGAAAGCGGACAGCGTGCGCAGGTTTTGTCGAACGCCTGCTCGCAGATGCCGACAAGCTCGCGGTTGTCGGGCGAGCGCATGCTCTCGGACAGTTTCATGAAGACAAGCGACATTTCGTCAAACGCCTTTGACAGCTTTGACAGCTTGTCCCTCCGCAGCTCTTCGGCTCGCTTTTCGGTTGCGGGATCGGTAAACCAGACCGACGAGCGGTCGCTTTTCCCGAAAAGCTTTATTTTTTTGAGCAGTCCCGCTTTGGCAAGCGGAACAAAGAGCAGGGAGGCAAAGATTATGTCGCCGGTGATCCTTACGAGCGAGAGTCCGCCGCTCGAATAAAAGGCGATGCCGATCGAAAGCGCAGCCGTCAGAAAGGTCGCGCTTCCGGTTCCGAAGGGCGCAAACGCGCCCGCACACAGTCCCGCGACCGCGAGTATGACACCGAGATCGCCGCAGGCAATGCCGCAGACAAGTCCGACAAGCGTGCCTCTGAATATCCCCGCCGTGATTCCGGTGTGCAGAATGAGCATGAAAGATACTATAAGCGCAAACGAAAAGCCCGGCAGCGTTTCGCCGGCAAGTGCCGATATTGTCACATAGAGCAGAAGATAGAGCGAGCCTTCCCGAAGGGCGGAGTGTACCGATTTGTCAAAGGCAAAGGTGAATACCGCCGTCATCAGCGGAGTAATTACCGCTCCCGCCGCTATCGAAAGGAGTGCGCCCATCGAAAAGCCGTCGGAAAGAAGTCCGGCAAGCTCAAGAAAAAGGGAAGCGACCGTCGAAAGGATGAGCCGCATTTTCAGCGGCTCGCCGAAAAGCGGACAGTCGGTCACGCCGAATCGGTCGCCCGACAGTGCGAATCTCGCACCGAGCGAGAGCGCAAGGATTATGAGATAGGGTATGATCTCCCTGCCTCCCGCAATCGCACCCGCGGTTGCGCCCAGCCAGACGAAAACGGTGTTTGAGTGTCCCGCGGCATAGAGCAGTGCAAGTCCGTACGGACTGCTCCCGAAAAGCGATGTCGAGGATGCCATAAGAAAGGCAAGAACGGTAAAGGCGGTACAAAAACCCGCGCGGCGGCGGAGTGCGGCAGTCTGTTCGGGCGGAAGAGGGGACATTCCCTCTATTTTTCCCCCGAGGGCGCAAATGAAGCTCCCGACCTTGTCGGAGAGCTTCTCCATCTTCTTTTTTAAACGTTCCAATGCTTCCGGCATCATGGATCAGCCCCTTCGGTGTAAAATGTTGTTCTATATCTGCATTTTACACCCCGCAGACCGCCGCTTTTGTCATATTATGTAGTTATTCTGCAAAATTATAATTTTTTTATCTGTCGGCGGGTCTGATCTTGGTGACCGAAAAGCGGACAGTGTCGTTTTCAACCCGCAGAAGCTCACCCGAGGAGGAGAGGCAGACGGTAACGCCGTCCGAGAAGCTGACGACCGTAAGCTTCTCTCCCGACGCCTTTTCGATGCGGGCATCGATGAAATTTTCCTCTTTCAGATCAAAAAAGGAGCATATCGTTTCAAACAGCTCGGTTTTCGGGCAGAGCATCGAAAAATCGCCGTATTTCAGCAGACAGCCGTCGCTCTGTCCGATAAAGCGGTAGCCCGCGAGCGATTCGGGCGAGGTAATTTCAACGGTCGGACCTGCACCGTCGGGTGTAAATACAATGCCGTATTCCTTCCCCTTGTAGAGTGCGGTCCCCTCACAGCTTCCGATGTCCGACTGATAGCCGAGATAGTCGGAGCCGTCCGACCGCACACGCGCGCAGGAGGAGAGAAGCAGTATCGGGACAAGGGCGACGCAGAAAAGGAGACTGATTTTGTTGCTCATGAAAAACACCGTCACTTTCGGTTCTCGATTCGGGCGACAAAAAGCGATCGGTCGCCCGCGAAACGGAGAACGCGTCGGCGTCGGCTTCTGTCATTCCAATGATATGCCGAGGTCGGAAGTGTTATGCCGATATCTCCGACAGTGGGCGTGAAACGGTAGAGTTTTTCGGTCTCGGGATCGGACGGCTCGGTCATAAGCTCGTATCTGTCAAATGCGTCCTCTGACACCGAACCGTATGCGATGTAGTTGTTGATTACATCGCGGCAGAGTCCGCGGCAGACGACCGATCTTTCTCCGTTCGAAGTCGCCTCTCCGCAAAGATTGAAATAGGTGCAGTCGGAGACGTTTTTGCCGATTGCCGTGCGGATCAGCGGGAGAAGCTCAAAAATTCCGACCGAACAGCTCGTTTCCCGATAGGCACTGAAGGCGAGACGGACGGCTTTCAGCGGAGATATTCCGTTTTTGACCTTTTCGAAGAATCCGGTAATTACCGCTTTTCTGAGAAGCTCGGGGGATTCGCCGTCGGATGCCGAGGAGAGAAGCTCTGTTGCTTCTTTCCCCGAAAGACTGCAAATGCTGCCGTCGGGAAGGGTCGCGCCGATGCCCCCGACCGAGTCGATTATCCGCGCAAAGCCTTCCTTTCCCACCCGAAGGGTGAATTTCGGCTTTACGCCGAAAAGATCGGACAGCAGTTCGCCGAACTTGTCGGCATCTTTTTCGCCGAGGTCGCGCAGGATCCCGCCGAGGGTTCTGTCCGACGAGCTTCTGACAAATATGCGGTCGGAGAGCTGAACAATGTTCGCTCCCCGACTGCCGACCGAGCAGAGCAGTATGACCTCGGGTGCCTTGCCGCGACCTGTGTCAAAATCGCCGCCGAGAATGGTAAAAACGGTCGGAGCATTGTCCTGCGGAAGTGCGGACACCCCGACGGCAGTTTCTTCGTCCCCGGTCTCGGCGGGTCTGCCGCCGACGCCGAGCGATCGGAATCGGTCGCCGTTTCCGGTGAAAAGATCGAATATGAATATGGCGGTCACGACCGCCACGGCGATGAGAATAAGCCTGCGTAAAA
>CALBLD010000198.1 GCA_937895775.1 uncultured Clostridia bacterium | reverse complement strand
ACGAAAGTCAGATAATCGACGACGAGCCGGAGAGGAAAGATATCTCGGCGGCACTGCGCTTTGCGGGAAGCAGTAACTTCCGCCCGGTCTATGAAGGACTGTCACGCATCGAAAAACGGGCGTTCTGGCAGACGATCATAAAGGAGATGCACTGCGAATCGAGCGAAGTCAGATCGGTGATTTTTCGTTAAGATAAAAAGTTCTACTAAGCAGGGTAGTCCCTCGGGGACACAGACGACAACGATGGTGACGGCAAGCGTCAGGCAATGCAGTATACACCCGGACATAAACCGAAAATCCGACAGTCTTGTCAGAATCAGTGTCCGATTAAAGCCGCTGTCAATGAAAACCGAATTGAAAAAGAAAGCGAGTGCCACTGCCGCCGCTGCAATATAGCCTATAGTGCTGATTGTCCCCGCGAGAGCGCGCAGCCTGAGTTTCAGCGGACTTTCACGTGTCGTTTCCCGCAGACCTTTTGCGAGCGAGCCATATGCCGTATCCGCACCGACGCCGAGAACCTGCATTACCCCCTGCCCCGAACGTATAAGCGTTCCTCTGAACACTGCGGAGGGAAATGACAATTCATTCTTTACATCCGACACAGTCGGATATTTTTTTACATTCTCGCTTTCGCCGTTCAGGCTTGACTGATCGACCGTTATCGCTCCGCCGACAAGTCTTCCGTCCGCAGGTATCATTTCTCCGGCGAAAAGGTAAACAATATCGCCTCTCACAAGTTCCCCGACAGCTATTTCGACTGTCTTGCCGTTTCTCATTACTCTGCATTTTGATTCGGATGCTTCTTTTTGCAGCTTATCGAAGGCAACCTCACTGCCGTACTCTGACAGAGTTGAAACGAGCGTTGCGGTAATTATCGCAATCACTATCCCTATTGACTCAAACCAATTGAATTTTTTCAGAGTAAACAGCAGATTCATTGCTAGTGCCGCCAGAAGCACTTTTATTATCGGGTCGCCGAAATTCATAGCGAACTGTTTCCAGAAACCGACCCGCTTCTCCTTCGGAAGCTCGTTTGAGCCGTATTCGCTTCTCGACTTCAGAACCTCCTTATCCGACAGACCGACATACTTATCATTCAAAGCCAACGCTTTATGCCATCCTTCCCGACTTGATTATATTTATCTATATTCGTCGGGGCGGCACAATATGAAAACCGACCGGGGGCATGCCCTCAGTCGGTCGTCTTTTTATCCTTTTCACATCCGTAGACCTTACTTACCGAAAAACCGCGTCCTCTTACCTCACTGCAACGGCTTATCACAATGAAAGCCTCGGGGTCGATCTTATTGACAAGCTCGGTTGCCGAAAAAAGCTGTCTCTGATTTATGATCGTCACGACCGCAGTCGTATAATCGTCGGTATAACCGCCGGCAATCGACACGAGCGTAGTTCCGCGGTCAAGCTTTTCGTGTATCGCGCTGTTGATTTCACGGTATTTTTTTGTAACGATTTTCATCTCTATCTGTCGTTTACCCATTGCGAACATGAATTCGAGAACGACAGAATAAATACAGACGAGCAGTATTCCGTAAAGAATCTGATTTCCGTCGGAGAAGAACATCTGCATGATAAGCGTAATCACATCAAACCCGTAAAGAAGAACCGAAAGCGATATTCCGGTCTTTTTATTCAGGATCAGCGGCGGGATATCCATACCGCCCGTCGATGCTCCGGCACGGAACACTATTCCGAAAGCAACACCGATAATCAAGCCGCCGAATATGGTTGACAGCATCGGATCGGTGGTTATCACGCCCGTCCTGTGTTCAAGCCGCTGCATCAATGCAAGCTCGACCGGGTAGCAGACCGTACTGAGCAGAGTTGTGAGTGCAAACTGTTTGCCGAGCATCAGTGCGCCGAGAATAAAGAGCAGCACGTTCAGCACTGCCACGAAAATTTCAATCGGTATGCCGAAGTAATGGTACGCAAAGAGCGCAAGTCCGGTTCCGCCGCCGGTAATTATTCCC
>CALBLD010000197.1 GCA_937895775.1 uncultured Clostridia bacterium | reverse complement strand
GGGAGATCACACCCGGATACGCATCCTTTGCGTACTGTGGGAACATGAACTCTGCGTCTGTGACATAGCAAAGCTCCTGTCGATGACGGATTCCGCGATATCACATCAGCTCCGCGTACTCAAGAGCGCACGGCTGATAAAATACCGCAGGGACGGGAAGACGGTTTTCTACTCTCTTGCCGACGAGCATGTCCGCACACTTATAAACTGTGCAATCGATCACATCAAAGAAGAAAAATAAATCAAAAATAAAAAGGTATTAACGGAGGAAAAAATTATGACACGCAATTTCAAACTTTCTGACATTGACTGCGCAAACTGCGCGGCGAAGATCGAGACAAAGATTAAAAAGATCAAGGGCGTACAGGACGCAACCGTTGTTTTTTTCACCAAGAAGGTGACAATCACCGCAAACGAAGAGGATTTTGACAGAATAATCCCCGAGGCACAGAAGATTGTTAAGAAAACAGAGCCGGATTGTGAGTTGGTCGTGCTGTGAAATTTTCAAAAAAACAAAAACGCGAAGCGATACGCATTGCTCTGTCGGCAGTTCTTCTCATTGCGGCAGTAACTGTCGATAAACTTCTTCTGCCCGAAAGCGACAAGCTGTTTTCACGCGAATGGCTTTTCGGACTGCTCTGCTACTTACCTGCGTTTGCCGTTGCCGGCGGGGAAACTCTCGCGAGTGCGGTTTCGAACATATTCAGAGGTCAGATATTTGACGAAAACTTTCTCATGAGCGTTGCCGCCGTTGCGGCATTTGTACTCGGAGAGTTCACCGAGGGCGTTGCGGTAATGCTTTTCTCGGATGTCGGCGAACTTTTCGAGTCGTGCGCGACCGGAAACGCAAGAGGAGCGATAGACTCGCTTGCAAAACTCTGCCCGGATAAGGCGGACGTTGTGCGCGACGGCAAAATCGTGACCGTTCCCGCAGACGAGGTCGCTGTCGGCGAGATCATCGAGGTCGGAGCCGGACGCCGTATTGCAATTGACGGCGTTGTCGAGGAAGGAAACGCTTCGATCGACTGCTCGTCGCTTACCGGCGAATCTCTGCCGGTTGCCGTATCTGTCGGAGACAAGGTCAGCTCGGGTACGGTCAATATTGACGGCAGGCTGAGAATACGCACGACCTGTACGTCGGGTGCTTCCGCCGCCGCAAAGATAGTGGAAACTGTCGAGGATGCCGCCGCCGGAAAATCAAAGACAGAGGCATTCATAACAAAATTTGCGGCATGGTATACCCCCGCGGTGTGCGCAGCGGCGGTAATTACAGCCGTTGCTTTTCCGCTCATACTTCACCAGCCGTTTATGACATGGGTCTACCGTGCGCTTTCCTTCCTTGTCGTGTCCTGCCCGTGTGCGCTTGTGATTTCGGTTCCGCTCACCTTTTTCGGAGCGGTCGGCGGATCGGCGAAAAAGGGAATACTTTTTAAGGACAACAGCAAGATAGAACTTCTTGCGAATATGAAGAATGTTGCGTTTGACAAGACCGGAACACTTACAAAAGGAGTTCTTTCGGTTGACGGGATACATGTCTCGTCGGAAGATTTTGACGGAAAAAAACTGCTTGAATATGCGGCTGCCGCCGAATTTTCGTCGCTCCACCCGCTTGCTTCGGCAATCACCCGTGCATACGGAAAGACGATCGATTCGACACTTCTCTCGGATATACACGAGATTCCCGGCAGAGGAAGATCGGTCGTGTATAACGGAAAGACGGTTGCGGCGGGAAATACAAAGCTGCTTGAAGATATCGGCGTGCGTCCCGAGGAGCTGTCGGATGTTGCCGGCGAAACGGCTGTGCATCTGGCGGTTGACGGCAGATATGTCGGAAGCATAACCTTCAGAGACGAACTGAAGCCGACATCGGCAGAGGCGATCTCTTCGCTTGAACATATGGGTGTGCGCACCGTTATGCTGTCCGGTGATTCTCAGGCTGTTGCCGACCGCGTTGCCGGTGAGCTCGGGATATCCGAATGTAAGGCATCCCTTCTTCCGGAGGATAAGCTCAAAGAGCTGAAGAATCTTATTTCGGAAGGTGTTACCGGCTTTGTCGGTGACGGAATAAACGACTCTCCTTCGCTTGCACGTGCGGATGTCGGTTTTGCGATGGGCAAAAACGGCGCAGATATAGCAATCGATGCCGCAGACGTCGTGATTTCATCCGACGATCCGATAAGAGTGCCTGACGCACTGAGAATAGCACGTAAGACCATGCGCATAGCCAAAGAAAATATAGTGTTTGCGATCGCCGTAAAGCTGATTTCGCTTGCTCTTATCGGACTTGGCATTGTCGGAATGTGGATGGCTGTGGTTGCGGATGTCGGAGTGTCGGTGGTAGCCATACTGAATGCGTCGAGGATGCTGTCAAAGGACGACAAGACGCTCGGCTGAATTTTCAGTTTGTTCTCATATGTGTATATTTTTTGTCATATTTTTGGTGTAAAATATTAAAATATGATAAAGATGATTTGTGAGGCAGGGCTATGGCATTCAAAAACAAAAAAGCACTTCTTATAGTCAATCCCAAAGCCGGTAAACAGGCGGGAAAAACAAATCTTTTCAATATAATATCAATTTTGTCGCACAAATTCGATCTGACGGTGCATCTTACCGAATATGCGGGCGACGCAGTCGATACAGTGGCTCAGGCGGAGGATTTCGGTACCGTAATATGCTGCGGCGGCGACGGGACGGTAAGTCAGGTGCTTGAGGGCGCGTCGAAGCTGTCGCACGGAATAAACATAGGATATATTCCCTGCGGAACCACAAACGATCTTGCGACCGCCATAGGCATCCCGAAAAATATCCGTGCCGCGGCAACCGCAATAGTTAAAGGCAGACCGATAGTGCATGATGTCGGGCAGTTCGGCGAAAACCGTCGGTTCGTCTATACCGCAACCTTCGGTGCGTTCGCAAAGACCTCTTATCAGACTCCGCAGGATATGAAAAACATATTGGGGCATTTTGCATATCTGCTTTCGGGTGTACAGGAACTCGGCAACATAAAGAATTACAGGGTTGCGCTCACATATGACGGAGGCAGGTTCGAATCGGATGATATAATTCTTTGCGCGGTGATGAATTCGACGTCGATAGGCGGGATACTGAAGCTCCCGAAGGATGAGGTTGATTTCGCCGACGGAAAGTTTGAAATACTGATGATAAAGGCTCCGGCGAACATATTCGAGCTGAACGATCTGATAATAGCACTGACAAAATCCGATTACAGCAACAAAAATATTGTTTACCTGAAAAGTGCCGATCTGCATGTCGAGACCGCAACAAAGGTTGCGTGGACATTGGACGGAGAAAGTGCCGGAGAGCATAACAGTGTGGATATAAAGTGCCTGCGGCACGCCGCAAGCTTTATCCGCATACCGAAATACGAATAACGAAAGGACCGTCGGAATTTCCGACGGTCCTCTTACTTTGTCGTTTTTTACATCGTGATTACATATTTGCCGGCGGAGCGTCTGCGCGGGTCGGCAAGGATGGCGGGAAGCTCGGAGAGCGGTGCCTTTTCGTATATCATCGACGTTACGTCCAGTCTGCCCGATTCGATGAGCGAAACTGCGGCGGGGAAGGTATAGGGATTTATGTATGACGAACGGAGAGTTATCTCTTTTTTGAAAATCTCTTGAATCTGCTGACGATAGAGATTTGTCTTTGCCACTTTTTTAATCTCATCGACATTGAGC
>CALBLD010000196.1 GCA_937895775.1 uncultured Clostridia bacterium | reverse complement strand
AAGACACGGCCCTTTCACGGCTGTAACATGGGTTCGATTCCCGTACGGGTCACCACAGCAATAATGTGAAAACAAAAGCTCCCGAAGTTGGGAGCTTTTGTTTTTTTGTACTGTTGACAAAATGAGTTTTTTTGATATAATCTATGTAGCTTTAATTTCCAAGGTGAAAACAAATGAAAGAAGACTTTTTCGTTGACTGGAACCCGTGGCACGGATGCACAAAGATCAGTACCGGATGCAGATATTGCTACGTGTATCGTCAGGATGAGATGTACGGTGCGGCGGTAGCCAGCAGTGTTTGCCGCAAAACGCAGAATTTCGGACTTCCCGTGAAGAAAAAACGGGACGGAAGCTATAAAATAAAGTCGGGAAGCTATGTCTATACCTGCTTTACCTCCGATTTTCTTCTTGACAGTGCCGACGACTGGCGTGGAGACTGCTGGAAAATGATACGTGAGCGCAGTGACTGTTTTTTCTGTTTTTTTACAAAAAGAATCGATCGGCTTGCCGATTGTCTTCCGCACGATTGGGGGGAGGGATATGATAATCTGGCGATCGGTTGTACGGTCGAGAATCAGGATCGCGCCGACTATCGTCTCCCGATATTCAACAGCCTTCCGATAAAGCACAAGATGATAATTGCGGCACCGCTGCTCGGTCCGATAAATCTGTCACGGCATCTGAACGGCGGTATACAGAGCGTGTCGGTGAGCGGCGAATCGGGCATTGATGCACGGATATGCGATTATAAATGGGTGCTTGATATAAGACGGCAGTGTGTCGAAAAAAATATACCGTTCAGCTATCATCAGACAGGTGCGCATCTGATAAAGGACGGCAAAAGATACAATATAAAAAGGTCGCTTCAGATCTCTCAGGCAAAACGTGCGGGGATAGATTTTATGACCGAATACGGGTTTGTACCGAAAAACGAAGATTGTGATAAAGGAGAATGATTATGATAATAACCGAAATAAGCCGTGAGGATATAAAAGACTGCCTTGATATATATAATTACTACATTAAAAATACGCTTGTCTCGCTCGAAGAATGTGAGCTTGAAATCGACGCATTTGAAAAACGTATCGGACGTATAACCGAAAAATATCCGTTTCTGGTGGCAAAAAACGATAGCGGGAAGCTTCTCGGATATGCATATCTGGACTCCTTCAACGAGAGATCGGCGTACAGAATTTCCGCCGACCTTTCCATATATCTCGATCGGGAGCAGACACACTCGGGGACGGGTAAAAAACTGCTTTGTGCGATCGAAGAGGAGGCAAAAAAACGCGGAATCGAAAATATCATATCGATTATCACCTCCGAAAACCTGCCTTCAGTCGGATTTCATGTCAAAAACGGATTTGTGCATGAAGGTACCGTGAACAATGCCGCCGTTAAATTCGGCAGATACGTGAGCGTTTCATATTACAGAAAGAATCTTAAGAATGTGGGAAAGGGCAGATATGACCCCGCCGCACTTTCGATCAGACCCGCTTGCGAAGCCGATATTCCGGCACTTGACCGACTGCTTTATCAGGTGCAAAAGGTTCACAGCGATCTGCGCCCCGATCTTTTCAGAGCCGGCGGGAGAAAGTATAACGACGAACAGATAAAAGAGATACTTTC
Organism: uncultured Clostridia bacterium; assembly: GCA_937895775.1. GTDB lineage: Bacteria > Bacillota > Clostridia > Oscillospirales > CAG-272 > CAKSQF01. Next base: position 502 of record CALBLD010000196.1, on the reverse strand, counting down.
GGACAGTGAAAAGCCTGTTTTTGTCGCCGAACTTGCAGGCAGCGTTGTCGGTTATGCGTTCTGTATAAGACAACAGCATTTGGGCAGTAACAGTCTCACCGATGTCCCGAGCCTTTATGTGGACGATCTGTGTGTTGATGAAAGTATGCGCGGTGCGCATATCGGCAGTGCGCTTTATGATTTTCTGCTCGGATACGCAAAGGATAAAGGATATTACAGCCTGACGCTCAATGTCTGGGCTGACAATCTGGGTGCGCTCGGGTTCTATGAGAGAGAAGGACTCAGAGCGCAGAAGATCGGTATGGAGAAAATAATCGACAGATAAATAAAAAAAGAAATCCGGAAGGCATTTGCCTTCCGGATTGTTTTTATTCAAATCCGTATCAGTTTTCGTACAGATTGCCGAGCTTGGTAAGTCTTTCGTACTTAGCCTTTGCGTTTGCTTCTGCCTTTGCAAACAGTTCCTTTGCTCTTTCGGGGAAGGACTGTGCAAGACGTGCAC
>CALBLD010000195.1 GCA_937895775.1 uncultured Clostridia bacterium | reverse complement strand
TGCCATTCGTATCCGGAGTGATGATGAGACTGTCACAGGCAATGTTGTCAAGCCTGAGCGATGAAAGAAGCTGCTCGGTAACCGACATTTCGCCGTGTCCTGACAGAGTAAGGAGCGTCGGAATCTTATCTGTCGTAACATAGTCTATTGCCGATAAAACAGCGTTTTCGCCGTTGAACATCTGGTCATAGCTGTATACGCCTTCGGTAAAGTACGCCGAGTAATTTTGCAGCATAACATAAAAGTCGTCGTAAAGGTATTGCCCGAGTTCCTTTCCGGAGCTGTTGTCGTAAACCGAAAAAACATACATGTCGTAATTCCGTACAACCTTGGATCGCTTGTCGGAAACAACGATAAGCGAATTGTCCTCAAGGTCGGTTTGGCTGTATTTTGAGATAAATGACGGTTCGACCGCCGGATCGACAAACGCCAGATTTATCTTTCCGGAAAGCTCCGCAATGCGTTCGAGAAAGCTCACAATGAGCGTGTCTTCATTGCCGGCAGTGGTTATAACATATATTGTTGTCTCTTCATTGACACCGTTTATATATTCACGGGCTGTTTCCGACGGCTCGGTTATTTTTTTTCGTCTCATATCGAATTTCCGCATCGATGACGGCAGCAGACCGATAACGGCATATGCAAAAAATGCAATCAGAATCGCGGTTATAACCGATAGTGCGGGTATCAGACCGTTGCGAAGAATCAGCCTTCCGCCGAAATTTTTCTTGTCTATTTTTTCGTTCATATGTGATCCTTTCCCGATTCAAGACCAACGGCGTTTTTCGACCGCAAGATAGGAGAAGTAAACGAAAAGTGCTGTCAGCAAAACGAAATATACAATTCCCTGAATATCAAGGATTTCATAAGTCGTGAATGTGTTGAGATGTTGTGTCGGCGAAAGCGCACTGAAAAGCTTTGCGGCGGCAGTTGCCTCGGTTTTCGGAAAGAAAATCAGAACGGCAATGTTTATAAGTTCGGGAAGCGCAAACGAAATCGCACCTGCGGCAAAGTTGTTTGTGATATAGCCGACAAAAAGCGAAAAAGCAAGAGCCAGAACGGTTATAATCACGAATGATCCCGCAACTGTGGTCGGCAGAAGTGCCGCCAGATCGGATGAAAAATATATCAGAAGCATCGCGGCAAGCGAAACTATGGGAGAGACAAGATTGTTTTTGCATACCGATGAGATGAAAAGTCCTATTGCGTTCAGTGCGGAGCTGAACAGAAAAAGTGCTACCGTGCCGATGATTGCCGACAGAAGATTGATTTTTCCGTAAAACGAAAGAATAATTACCGACATGAATCCGACGATCTGGCATCCTCCCGTAATTATGACCATTGAAAGAAATTTGCCGATAACTATGTCAAATGAACCGATAGGCAGACTGTACAGCAGAATATCGGTTTTTTGCTTTCGCTCATATGATATTCCTTTGAGTGAGAATAACGGAACCGTGAGCAGAAAAACAAAGGAAAGATGACTGTATGTCAGTTCGATTGAAGAGGCTCCGCCCAAAAGGCAGACATATGATACGAACAGTCCGGAAAAGAAGAGATAAATGCCGATGAGCAGATAGCCGTAGAATGTGGAGAATGAAGATTTCAGTTCTTTTTTCAGTATTGCCGTCATTTGCCCGTTTACCTTCTTCCCGAAAACAGCGGTCGGTAATCGTCACCGTCGTCATCTGTTTCTTCATCGTTATTTTTTACATTGCTACATAAAGTGTCGGTTTTATTATACGACACCGTTTTTTTCTGCGGCTGGGGAGCCGCTTTTTCTTTTCGCTTTTTTTGTGTTGAATTTGCGTCCGAGCGTGTAAGACCTATAAATATCTCTTCAAGCGTCGGTTCTTTCATAT
>CALBLD010000194.1 GCA_937895775.1 uncultured Clostridia bacterium | reverse complement strand
TCATCTACTTCGTTTCTCTTTGCGAAAAACTATGCAACAAAACAAACTCGTTGTCGATCGAATCGAAATCGATGGTTGAAGATCTGCTTGTAATAACGCGTGCACAGGCGATATTCTGGACATTCATAATTGTGATAATCGTTCCGTCGTCGGTCATTCTTGCGGGAATATTTGTAACCCGCCGCAGGAAACGCAAAAACTTCGGTGCAAAATAATTTTTCGGAACGGAAAGATGACTCGGAAATGAAAACAAAACAACTCACAATACTGCTTGCGGTTCTTTTTTTGCTGGTTTCCGTATTTATCGCGGTCTGCCTGATAAACAAAAAAGGCGAAAACAGCACGGTTACGGACGGCGGCAGCAACAATCTGCGCAGTCTGATACGGACAATTGATACGGACAAGGTAACCGAAATAACGATTCCGGTTGATGATGTAAAAATGACCTTTACAAAAAAGGACGGCAAGTGGTTTATTTACGGGGATGAAGACACCGTTATAAACGACCGGGTTATCGAAAAAATACTGGATGAAACCGAGATGCTTCTTTCGATACGCGAGATAGGCGAAAAGCCGTATGAGGAATACGGGCTTGACAAACCGTCACTTGAAGCTGAAATTGTTGTCCCCGGTGAAAAGATCAGACTATTGTTCGGAAATAAGTCGGACCGTTATGACGGATATTATTTCACAACCGACGGTCGCAACATACATATAGTTGACTCCTCCCTTAAAAACATTTTTGAAATCGGTCTTTCGGATATTGTATCGCTTCCCTCTCTGTCGCGCGAAAACATTATTTCATTTTCATTTCAATCGGCAAACGGAGCTGTTTATGATTCCGATTCCCCGGACGTCAACCTATCGGATTTGTTATCTGTAATACTGTCGGCTGAGCCGTCATATATTGTCGGTTACGGGAAAGCGGGGAACGAAGCATTTGGCATGGACAATCCCGCAACCGCAAAAATCAATTACAAAAACGGCGACAGCATAACAGTTCTGTTCGGACTCGGCGACGAGGACAAGTACATATATGTTTCATTCGGAAAGTCAACCGCCGTATTCGTTTGTGACAGCGAAAAATCCGAAGAATTGACAGG
>CALBLD010000193.1 GCA_937895775.1 uncultured Clostridia bacterium | reverse complement strand
AAGATCTCATCAACGTAGGTCTTTTCACCGTCCTTTACTTTGTACTCGGATGCTGTGTCGCTATCCCGATCGGCTTCGTACCCATCTTTCTGCCGATCCTCGGCGCACTCTGGACGCTCGTCACCGGCATCCCGTTTATGCTCTTTGCCGTGAGAGCCAGAAAATTAGGCATGGTCACCATCATGGCTGTCCTGTCCGGATTTCTCATGGGCGTTACCGGCATGGGCTTCTGGGGAATCCTCACCGGCGCGATTTCCGGCGTTCTCGGAGATCTTATCATGAAATCCGGCAATTACCAGAGCTCCAAAAAGACGCTCCTCGGCTACGGCGTGTTCAGCCTTTGGATGGTCGGTACATACATCCCGATGTATTTTATGGTCGAGCAGTCCCGTGCCGACTTTGCAAAGAGCTTCGGCGATGAATATGCCGATAAAGTGATGTCGGTCATGCCGATGTGGAGCATCGTCTTTGTCATCGCAGCGATTTTCCTTTTTGCGCTACTCGGAGGACTGATCGGCAAGGCAATTCTCAAAAAGCACTTTACCAAAGCCGGAATCGTCTGATGGATCAGTTCACGCACACCGCAAAACGCCGTGGGTTACTGTTTGATCCCCGCACAAAGCTGTTTATGCTGATCACCGTAACGTCGCTGATGCTGTCAACCGGCAACAGCGGCGTTATGAATATTGTAAAGCCCGTGCTGAGCGTGATCCCGTTTGCACTGCTGCTGAGCGAACGGAGGTGGAAAACGGCAGTAAAATATCTTGTATTGTACATTATCTGCTTTGCACTCGAACGCATAGCGCTGCATATGCTGTCCGGAATAACATCCTTTGTTCTGCTTGCTGTATGCTCGATCATGACACGCTTTGCACCCGGATTTATGATGGGAGCTTTCCTGATCGCAACGACCTCGGTAAGTGATTTTATTGCCGCAATGAAACGTATGCACATCACCGAAAAAATTGTGATACCGCTGTCGGTGATCTTCCGCTTTTTTCCGACGATAGGAGAAGAAAACTCCGCTATCAGTGACGCTATGCGTATGCGCGGCATCCGTTTCGGCGGGAAGCACCCCGAAAAAACGGTCGAATACCGACTGATACCGCTGATGATCTCGATTGTAAAGATCGGCGATGAGCTGTCTGCCGCCGCTCTGACCAGAGGACTCGGCGCACCGGCAAAGCGTACGGACATCTGCAAAATAGGTTTTCACATTCAGGACATTATCATGTTTGTGCTGTGTATTTCGGGCTTTGCGCTGACCCTTGGGAGCAGGTGGTTTTCATGATAGAAATAAAAAATGTTTCATTCCGATACAGATCGGATGTCGCCGCAGGCGGGATAAAAAATATCGACCTGTCGGTCCCCGACGGGCAGATCGTTGTTCTCTGCGGCGAGAGCGGATGCGGAAAGACAACGCTCACACGACTGATAAACGGTCTGATACCGCACTATTTTGAGGGTGAACTGAGCGGCAGCGTGATCATCGACGGATACGATGTGTCAAAGCAGCCGCTCTACAATACCGCAAAGCTCGTCGGCAGCGTTTTTCAGAATCCCCGTTCGCAGTTTTTCAATGTAGACACCACAAGTGAGCTTTCGTTCGGCTGTGAAAACCTCGGAATGCCGAAGGAGAAGATATTGCAAAGACTGCATAAAACCGTTTCGGCACTCAAAGCAGAAAAGCTTCTTGACCGCAGCATCTTTGACCTTTCCGGCGGAGAAAAGCAAAAAATCGCCTGCAGCGGAGCGTTTATGATGGATCCGCAGGTGTTTGTGCTGGACGAGCCGTCCTCAAACCTCGATTCCGATTCTATCGCCGATCTGCGTGAAACCGTTGCGTATCTGAAATCGATAGGAAAGACGGTCATCCTTTCCGAACACAGGCTGTATTATCTGCGCGGAATAGCTGACCGATATGTTTATATCAGAGACGGCAAAATCGCCGGCGACTATACTGTCGGGCAGTTTGAGCGCATCCCGGAAGCGGAGCGCCGCAAAATGGGTTTGCGTACAAATATGCTATCCGCATTGACCTTTGATGAAAGACCGGTGCCCTCGTCGGCTTCGGCTCGGCTTTCGGATTTTTGCTTCGCCTATAAAAATGCCTCTGAAACACTCAAAATCGTTTCTGCTGACATTCCTTACGGAGGGATCATCGGGATCATCGGTCACAACGGCGCCGGAAAAAGCACATTTTCACGCTG
>CALBLD010000192.1 GCA_937895775.1 uncultured Clostridia bacterium | reverse complement strand
TTTTCGGATTTTGATGAGTTTCTGAAAAGCAATATCGATGCGGTTGTCGTCGCAAATTATGCAACCGAGCACGCTCCTTACACTATAAGGTGTCTGGAGGCGGGGAAGCATGTCCTTTGCGAGGTTCTTCCGTGCCAGACAATGGCAGAGGCGGTCGCTCTTGTCGAAGCGGGCGAAAAAAGCGGACTTGTTTACGCTTATGCCGAAAATTACTGTTACGCGCCTGCCACGATGGAAATGAGACGGCTGTACAGACTCGGTAAACTCGGCGATTTCGAATACGGTGAGGGAGAATATATTCATAATACCGAATATGTCTGGCCGATGCTTACATACGGAGAACGCGATCATTGGCGTAATATGATGCATGCGAATTTTTATTGTACACATTCGCTCGGTCCGCTCGTGCATATAACCGGACTGCGTCCGGTACGCGTTACCGGCTTTGAACTTCCGTACAATGACAGGACCGCAAGAATGGGGAAAAGATCTGGTGTCGCCGGGATAGAAATGGTAACCTTTGAAAACGGCGCACTTGTGAAAAGTATTCACGGAAATCTCGATAAGGATTCTATGAGATACTGTATGTACGGTTCAAAGGGACGCATCGAAAGCGCACAGCATGATATGAGAATAGGCGGCATAGAAAAGATATTTGTCAATGTCGATTCTTATGAAGGCGCAAATGATGCGGTGCTCAAAATATACGACCCTGTTTTCGAAACAGCTTCCGAATATAAAAAAATAGGGCATGTTGGTTCGGATTTTTTCGCAATGGAGTATTTTGTTGATGCGATAAACGGAAAGCAGCCGGATGAGCTTATAGATGTTTATGAGGCGCTGAATATGTCAATCCCCGGACTTCTTGCCTATTTTTCGGTTCTTTCCGGCGGGACATCTGTGAGAATACCCGATCTTCGTGACAGATCACAGCGCGATGAGTGGCGTAACGACAACAGATGTACCGATCCTAATGTTGCGGGCGATCAGCTTATACCGAGTTATTCGAAAAGCGATATTATCGTACCGGATGAGGTCTATGAGCTGATTAAAAAAATGAAAATAAACGACTGACACGATGACACGGTCTTGTGCACAGACCTGTATATATATTTTGAATGAAAGGGATAAAAAGATGAAAAAAACAAAAGAGAGAGCGCTGCGCGTGCTGACGTTTGTCATTGTTTGTTCAATGATTTTCACACTACCTCTTCCTGTGTTGGCTACCGGAAACGGGCAGTGGACGCCCAACGGATACACGCTCGGAGAAGACGGAACCTATATTTCCGGAAACAGCGGAGAATCCACGATTACATATAACGGTAATCTTAATGGAGTAAACACGGTTGAAGGAAAGTTCCTGTATAAAAATAATCCGACCGACGGCGGAAGTGCTTATATGGGATTTCAGTTCTTTTATGACGATACAATGTTCTTCATAGTCAGAATGTATCTCAACAGCGGCATTTATTACGATTCAAGCAAACCGTTTTTCCGCGCTCAGAAGCTTATAGGCGGAAAAGGATACGATAATCTCGGCGAATCGGCGAGACTTGACAGATCGGCGGGATTCGGCAAGGATACGTGGATCGATTTCAAAGTGGTTCTATACGACGACAATCTTGAGGTTTATGTCAACGGAGAAAAGATGATCGATGCAACCGCGTTCGGTGATGTCGAATGGAAAAAAATGAACGTTATCTCGGGAGGGGAAGAGGTGCATGTAAAAGATCTTGCCGTTGGTAATGATCTTAAAAACGACTGGTCTACGAACGGATATACGCTTGGCGAAGACAGAACGTACAGCTCCGGAAACAGCGGAGAATCAACAATCACATACAACGGCAGTCTTGACGGAATAAACACGATTGAGGGAAAATTCCTGTATAAAAACAATCCGACCGACGGCGGAAGCGCGTATATGGGATTTCAGGTTTTCTATGATGACAGTATGTTCTTTATAGCGAGAATGTACCTTAATTCGAGTCCGTACTATGATTCAAGTAAGCCGTTTTTCCGTGCGCAGAAGCTTATAGGCGGCAAAGGTTACGATACGCTCGGAGAGTCAGCGAGACTTGACAGATCGGCGGGATTCGGAAAAGATACATGGATCGATTTCAAGCTTGTTCTGTGTGACGATACACTTGTTATGTATGCAAACGGAGAAAAAATGATAGAAGCGTCCGGATTCGGAAATGTTGAATGGAAAAAAGTTAATGTCATATCGTGTTCCGAAGAGGTTATGGTAAAGGATCTTACCGTAAGCAACAGTGCGGTTGCTTTACCCGATTGGATTGCCGACAGCAGCTGGACAGTCGAAGAAGACGGCGAAGAAACCATATATACGACCGAGTCGGAATCGGTTTTGTGGTATGCGGGCAGTGATGTCGGCGACTACAATACGATCGAAGCGGATGTCAGATATAAAACACCTGTCAGAGGTGACGGCGGAATAAATCTTCAGATCAATCATACCGGCGAGGGCGGAACATACATTTTCAACCTTGCGCCGAACAGAGATCCGATAAACCCGGTCGCAAGACTGTTTAACAGAAATTCCACAAATATTTCTCCGCTTGTCAGGCGTGAAATATCAAACGGATTCGGAGCGACGGGACTCGGTGACTGGATACACCTGAAATTTGTGTTTGATGAAAATGCAATACTGTGTTATGTCAACGGCACCATTGTTTATAAATCACTCATACCCGAGACCGGACGTAAGTGGGTAAAAGCGGGGGTAAATACATTTTTGTGTCCCGCAAGCGTGAAGAACATAAAACTTTCAAAAACCGTCATTGATTTCCGGGAATTCGGTTATGTCGATCTTGAATTTGCCGATTCGAATGCGGTAGGCGCAATGGATGTGATAAACGGCTCTGCCGAATATCTGAACGGACAGCTTATCGCGAAGGCATCGACAGACCATATGACGATCGAATCGCCTGTTATCGATGAAGTACCCGGCAACAGATACAGCATGTTTATGCCGCTCAGAAATACTTTCGTAGTCAGGTTGAAGAACAGCAGCAGCGCAGAAAGAATAAAGCTGAGCTTCAGAACGAGCGAAAGCGGAGAAAAATGGTACTCAAAAGAATTTGAAATATCCGCAAACAGTGAATACAGGACATACTTCTTTAACGTGAGCGATCTTTCTCCGAGCGGATATCTGAGACAATTCAGAATCGAATTTATCGGAAGCAGAGCGGGAACGGTGGCAATCGATGCAATTACGTTCGAAAGAGAAGAGCCTTTGTATGACTACGCCGGAAAGATAGAATCGTGTACGGCGGATCCGGTTACAAAGACCGTAAAAGTAATAGGACGTGTCGGAGCAGAGTATGAGGGGAAGAAGGTAACCGTATGGCAGTCAAGTCCCAAAAACTACAATGACAGCCTTGCTTATAAAGATCTTGTAAAGCTCGGCGAAGCAGAAGTAAAAGACGGAAAGTTTGTATTGACGTTCCCGCTTTACAAAAAGGATTCTTCGCAAACACAACTTTCGAGCTATTTTATTGCGGAAATCGATGGCGTGAAGGTTGATAAATATTTCGTAATTGAGAATTACCGTGATTTCAATAACGATCCCGACAGATTTACCGTTGAACTGAAAAAGACGTCAAATGTGCTTGACTTCGGAGCAAAGGGCGACGGCTTTACCGACGATACTGCGGCAATACAGGCTGCGATCAACGCAGTCAGAGACGCAGGCGGCGGAAGAGTAATAATCCCCGGCGACACCGGCATGTACGGAAGAAGATATGTAATCACCCATATCGAACTTTGCAGCAATCTTGAATTTGTAATCGAAGAGGGAGCGGTTCTCTGGCAGTCACAGCGTGAGGATGAGCTTAACAAGACCGTTCCGGTAAATCAGCGCGGATTCAATAAAGTTACATACGGTCATAATGTTGCTATCGACGGTCTTGTATGGTGTACCGGCTTTTCAACAGTCAATCTACCCCTGATCTTTGTGAATCAGTGCGAGAATGTAAGAATAACCGGTGGCGGTACCATTCGTATGAACGATGTCGGCGGCGAAGTCGAAGATCCCTTCTATTTCGTCGGCGATGCGGGGCTTGCTGTCGGTCAGGAAAACAGAGTACAGCAGATTCCGCTGTGTATTTACAGCAGTAAGCATGTCGATATTACCGATCTTACTTTGATGCGCAGTAACGGCTGGCATTGCTATATGAGCTTCAACGATGATGTTTATATAGGCAATCTGACCGAAAAGCAGGCTGTCAATGTAACCGGAGACGGTTTCACGATAACAAGCTGTAAAAATGTTACGATAGACAGATGCTTCACATACACAAGCGACGACGCAGTCGGTATATGCACTGCGTATGAAGATGGGCGCGGACAGTTTTACCGTCCGACAAAACCCGAGGAAGACAACGCAACCGAAAATATCGTTATACGTCACAGTTACCTCTTTGGTGGATTCGGCATTTCGTGGATGCCGTGGGGTGCGGCTGCTTCGAATATGTATAATCAGGAAACGCGTAATGTACATATTTTCGACTGCTCTCTCGGCGGACATAAATCCTCCGGAACATGGCCCGACGACCCGTTCTACGGTTGGAGTGCCA
>CALBLD010000191.1 GCA_937895775.1 uncultured Clostridia bacterium | reverse complement strand
TGCGGCTCTGACATAACGATCTGAAAGGAATATTTGCCGATATGGATATAAAGAAAACACTTGCCGAAGAGCTGAAGCTTTCGGAGACCGTCGTCGATAATGTAATTGCGCTTATCGATGAGGGAAACACGATCCCGTTCATTGCGAGATACCGTAAGGAAAAGACAGGGTCGCTTGACGATCAGGTACTCCGCGATTTCGATGAAAGATTGAAATATCTGCGCAATTTCGAGGAACAGCGGGAAAAGATCACAAATACGATAACCGAACAGGGCGTAATGACAGACGAGATTGCGTCGGCACTTGAAGGCGCAAAGACGCTGACCGAACTGGAGGACATCTACCGCCCGTTCCGTCCTAAAAGAAAGACGCGTGCATCGGTCGCAAAGGCAAAGGGACTTGCTCCGCTTGCCGATGCGATCTATGCGCAGGATAAAAAGTCGGATCCGCCCGAAAAGCTCGCCGAGAGCTATGTGAACGCCGATCTGTCGGTCGGTTCGGTCGAGGAGGCTGTCGCGGGTGCGTCCGACATAATTGCAGAAATGATCTCGGATGACCCGAATGTGAGAGGCAGACTGCGTTATGTCTGTTTCATGAACGGGAAACTGACTGCGACAGGGGATGCCGAAGATCTCGGCGTGTATGAAACCTATCGTTCGTTCACCTCACCGATAACACGTGTGCAGGGTTATCAGATACTTGCCGTGAACAGGGGAGAGCGCGAGGATTTTCTGAAGGTCGGCATCGATTTTGACCGCGAAAGAGCGATGAATATAATCGCATCGATCCATGTGAAAGAAGGATCACCCTGCACGGGACTTGTCAAAGCCGCCGCCGGGGACGCATACGATCGCCTTATATTCCCGTCGATAGAACGCGATATAAGAAACGAACTTACCGAAAACGCCTCGGATGCCGCGATAAAGGTCTTTTCGATGAATCTGCGCCAGCTTCTGATGCAGCCGCCGGTGAAAAACAAGGTAGCACTCGGACTTGATCCCGGTTACAGAATGGGATGTAAATGTGCGGTTGTCGATCGTACCGGTAAGGTGCTTGATACCGGTGTCATAAATCCGGTTCCCGAGTTTAAGCGTGTCGAACAGGCGAAAAGTTTTGTAAGAAACTGGATAAAGAAATACGGGGTTCAGATTATCGCGGTCGGAAACGGAACCGCTTCTCATGAGACCGAGATTTTCGCCGCCGATATGGTAAAGGAATTTCCCGGGGTCGCATATATGGTGGTCAGCGAGGCGGGTGCGTCGGTATATTCGGCATCGCCGCTTGCCGCAAAGGAATTTCCCGAATATGACGTGAATCTTAGATCGGCGATTTCGATTGCGAGAAGACTTCAGGACCCGCTCGCCGAGCTTGTCAAAATAGACCCGAAGGCGATAGGCGTCGGACAGTATCAGCACGATCTGCCGCAGAACAAGCTGTCCGAGGCACTCGACGGAGTGGTGGAGGATTGCGTGAATGCGGTCGGAGTCGA
>CALBLD010000190.1 GCA_937895775.1 uncultured Clostridia bacterium | reverse complement strand
GGCTTGACTTCTGATTGAAGCCGTAAAGCTCATAGGCGGTGTCGCCGAAAACATAGACCGAATTTATCACCGTCGGATCCTGCGTAGTGTCGCCCGTATCCGGCGGAGTGTCGGTTTGCGGCGGCTGTGTGACCGGATTTTCGGACGTCGTCGGACTGCCGCCCGTCGTTCCGCCTGTGTCCGGCTTTCCGGTAGTGGTCGAAGGATTTTTCGTGGTTGTGGTATCTCCGGTCGGAATCGGAGGATCAAACCAGTCGTGATCGGTATTCACGGTCGGGATACTGTCTCCGCTTACGGGAAGCGAACCTATAACCTGCTCTCCTCTTTTCCCGAAGAGAGACGAAAACCACGAGTTTACGTCGATCCATGTCTGTCTGAACGGGAATGTATCGGCGTACCACAGCTCAAGCTGCGAGAAAAAACTGCCGTCCATTATGGTCGCAAAGGTCGGAATCGGAAACTTTGTCAGTTCTCGTTTTTCCTCCTCCGAAAAGGTCGGACGGAGCGGAGCGATCGCTCCGAGTGCAAAGCATACTACCAGAAAGAGCGCAACGATCTGTATCTGAAGCATGATTGCCTTGCGTCTGCCCTTCGGCAGCTTTTTCTTTTTGGTTTTTTTCGGCTGCACGGACTGCTCGGGTTGTCCGGGTTGTTCTTCCGACCGTTCCGTCTGCCCGGGCTGAGGGGCAGCCTGCTTTTCGGCATTGTTTTCACTGCTGTCGGCGGCTTCAATGTTATCGTTTATCAGATCTTTTTCGTTATCAGACTGATTCATCATTACATTCTTCCTTTCAGATCAGAAAATAAAGTAAATAAACGGGTTGTAGCTGTCGCCGACCAGAGATGCAAACGAGAAAAACATGAGCAGTATCGGACCCGCAATTATCCACACGTTGTGTATTGCCGCAACCGTGGCGTTCTGCGAAACCGAGGCGCGGTCGTATATCTTTTTATAAAGCGGGGTGCAGGCAATGACCGCAAACAGAAGCAGATAAATATAGTTCATGAAGGTCACGCCGATCGCGGAATCGGTAAATCCGTTTGAGTTCAGGCAGAATATCCCGCGGACGGTCGCCCACACCATTGAAAGATCGCTGAATCTGAAGAGTATCCAGCTGAAGAATATCACGGCAAGCAGAT
>CALBLD010000189.1 GCA_937895775.1 uncultured Clostridia bacterium | reverse complement strand
CCCGTAGGTGCATGTATAGGTGCGCGCGGTGTGCGTATTGCATCGATCGTTGAGGAGCTTCGCGGCGAGAAGATTGATATAATCAAGTACAGCGAGGATCCTGCCGAGTTTATTGCCGAGGCACTTTCTCCCGCAAAAGTAAAACAGGTTGTTATCGACGGCGAAAGAAGCTGCCGCGTTTATGTCGATCCCGATCAGCTTTCGCTTGCGATAGGAAAGGTCGGACAGAACGCGCGACTCGCCGCAAGACTTACCGGATATAAGATCGATATAAAGACAGAGTAATCTGTCGGAGGTGTATTGCTTGTCGGATTGTATAAACAAAACAAAAAGAACGCCTGTCCGAAAATGTCTCGGATGTATGAACACATTTTCCAAAAATGAGCTTATACGTATCGTAAGGACGCCGGACGGAGATGTTTGCCTTGATTTTACCGGAAAAAAATCGGGAAGAGGGGCATATATATGTAAGGATCCGATTTGCCTGAAAAAAGCCAGAAAGGCAAAAAGGCTGGAGAATAATTTGAAATGTCAGATTTCGGATCAGGTTTTCGAATCGCTTGAAAAGACATTGGAAGGAGAACTCACATAGATTGAACGGTCTTCTTGGTGTAATAGGACTTGCCTGCCGTGCCGGAAGGATTAAATTCGGTACCGAACAATCGGTGCTTGCGGTAAGATCGGCTTCAAAGCCGACGCTTGTCTGTATTTCAAACGACGCGTCCTTTAATACAGTAAAAAAACTTACTGACAGCTGCAGAACTCATGGTGTTGAATTTGCGGTAATGCCGATAAGCAAATATGAACTCGGAAAGTGCATAGGAAAGACAATGGATGTTTCGGCGATAGCCGTGACTGATGAGAATTTCCGGAAAGCTATCAAAAAACAAATGGAAAAAATCGACTATTGCGGAGATTCGGATTCCGCGGGAGGTGCAATACATGGCAGTAACAAAGATTAAACTTGCAAATTTGGCAAAGGATCTGAATCTGAAAAATAAGGATCTGATCGATATCCTGAATGCGGGCGGATTTCCGAAGGGATCTTCGGCGTCGCTTGAACCGGATGAGTTTTCTTATCTTATCGATCAGCTTACTCAGAAAAATCAGGTCAGCGGATTTGACGATTATCTGAACGGAAAAACCGTGATAATCGATGACAGAATTGAAAGTGCCGCAAATAAAGCTAAGCCGGAAAGCAGTAAAGCAGCTCCCGAGAAGACGTCTGAAAAGACTTCGGATAAACCCGAAAAGCCGACGGAGACAGAGGCAAAAGAGGTAAAAACCGAGGTCAAAAAGCAGGCAAACGACGAAAATAAAGCATCGGAGGCAGTAAAACCGTTGCCGAAAAAGCAGAAAGAAGAAACCAGACAGGATAGGTTTGCCAAGGTCAATCCCATTGCCGACCGGAATCAGCCGCAGAAAAATCAGAAGAAGGAAAGACCGTCGGATCAGAAAAACCGTCAGCAGAACGTCTTCCGCAAAAGTACAACGGTTGATACCACTTCAACTGTAACGACCGCCGATGATTCAAAATCCTACACCGGAACAAAAACAAAGGTTGTCGATACCAGAAGTGTCAGCGTCGATCTTTCCAAGTATGACGAAAAGCTTGAAAAGTACGCAAACGACAATACAAATCCGGTGTATGAAAACAACGATCAGAGACAAAAGCTGAAGAAGCAGAATCAGAAGGGCAATACCCGAGTTGACAGGGAACGTCAGGGTATGCAGAAGATGAAGCAGAGCAGACAGCAAAAGCCCGTAAAGCAGCAGATTTCGATAACGGTTCCCGATGAAATAACGGTCGGAGAACTTGCGGCAAAACTTAAGGTTACCGCAGCCGAAGTCATAAAGCGTCTGATGATGCTCGGTATGATGGCAAGCGTGAATCAGGTAATTGATTACGATACCGCAGAGGTTGTCGCACTTGAACTCGGTGCAAAAATCTCCAAGGAAGTTGTCGTCACAATCGAGGATAAGCTGTTTGACTCCGAAGAGGATAAGGAAGACGAGCTGGTCGAAAGAGCACCCGTTGTTTGCGTAATGGGACATGTTGACCACGGTAAGACATCCATACTTGACAGAATACGTAATTCGAATGTTACTGCCGGTGAGGCGGGCGGAATTACCCAGGCGATCGGCGCATATACGGTAAACGTAAACGGCAAGGATATTACATT
>CALBLD010000188.1 GCA_937895775.1 uncultured Clostridia bacterium | reverse complement strand
TCATGCCGTGTCAAGACGTTCTCAGCCGTCTCCACCCTATAAGACGTAATATCTTACGAAAGCGTGACACTTTTTTGAAAAATTTTATAAAAATTTTTCAAAAAAATTCAAAAATAATCGGGGGAGCCGTTACGGCTCCCCCATGAAACTCCACACAAGCGGAGTAAAATTATTTGTTTTCGGATATGGTTCTGCCGCCTTTTACGGCAAGCTTTATGTCAAGCTTTTCGTCAAGCGCGATGAAATCGGCGTCACAGCCGACATCGAGCCGTCCCTTGCGGTCGAGCGACATCAGACTGCACGGAGTGCGCGACGCCATATAAAAGGCATCCGCTTCGGGAATACCGAATTCCACGGCTTTTTTTACGCAGTCGAGAAGGGTCGATGTGCTTCCCGCAAGTGCGCCGTCGTCTGTCCTTGCGACCGAATTTCTGACGTGTACGGTCTGACCGCCGAGATCATAATCGCCGTCGGACAGTCCGGTCGCGCGCATCGAATCGCTTATCAGAATCATGCGGTCGCGCCCGAAGGTACGGTAAAGCATCTTTATCACGCTTTTCTGTATATGCAGACCGTCGCATATGACCTGGACATACATGTTTTCGTCGATTGCCGCACCGATCGGTCCGGGTGCTCTGTGGAGCAGCGGCGGCATTGCGTTGAAAACATGGGTGAGACAGGTGGCTCCCGCCTTTGCCGCCGCAACCGTTTGATCGTAGTCGGCTTCGGTGTGTCCGACCGACACGACGCATCCGCAGTTCTGTATAAACCGTATTGCGCCGGGCATCTCGGGAGCCACCGTTACAAGCTTTACGCCTTTTTTGCCGAGAAGCGCGGAAAATTCGCAAAGATCGGGGTTTTTAATGAACTTTTCGTTCTGCGCCCCCCTTTTAGAGGGGTTTATGTAGGGCCCTTCGGCATGGAAGCCGAGTACTTCCGCACCGTTTTCCGGCAGTGGCGTGAAGACCGCGCGGCGTATCTTCTCAAAGTCCTCGGTCATCGTGGTCGGAAGCCATGACAGGGTTCCGTTTTTTGCGAGAAACTCCGCCATGACCGCAATCGAATCGGCGGTGCCGTCCATTGTGTCGCATCCGACGCACCCGTGGGTGTGGATATCGACAAGTCCGGGATAGACATGCAGGCCGTGCAGGTCGGTGACGACCGTTCTTTCTCCTTCTTGCGGTATCGGTTCGACGATCACGCCGTCGCGCACGCCGAGTTTTGTTATTTTCCGGTCGGAAAAGCAGTTTTCGTAGATATGAAGCATTTTTATACCTCAGAGAAGTGCGGCACCGAGCGAGCCTGCGTCGTTTTCAAGGGTTGATATTTCGATCGCAACGTCACTGCTCGGGATTTTCGGCAGAAGCATGGGTATGAGCAGATTGCCTCTTGACGTTATGCCTCCCGCGAGAATCACTGCGTCCGGACCGAAGACGTTTATAAGACTTGTTATTCCGACCGCGAGGTAATGAGTGTATTTTTCGAGCAGTTTTGCGGCGACTTTGCACCCTTTTTCATAGGCGTCGAAGACAGCCTCTCCGTCAAGTCTGCCCTTTTCCTCTGCGAGTTTCGAGAGCAGGCTGTTCGGCTCGCTCTGCACAGCCTCTTTTGCGGAGGCGATGAGTGCGCTGACCGATGCGTACTGCTCCCAGCAGCCGTGCTGTCCGCAGGGGCAGGGACGTCCGCCGTCGGCTTCGATTATTATATGTCCGATCTCGCCCATACTGCTTTTGCCGTGGGCGATCGAACCGTCGAATATTATGCCGCCGCCGATGCCTGTCCCGAGAGTTATCATGATTATGTTCTGATATTTTTTACCCGCACCGAATTCGGATTCGCCGAGGGCTGCGCAGTTTGCGTCATTATCGACGGTGACGGGCATATCGACAAGTTTTGAGAGTCCGGAGGCGAGCGGGGTCGATCTGAAGGGCAGATTTGCGGCATTCACCCTGCCGTCTCTTATTATTCCGGGGGTGCCGACGCCGACCGTTTTTATCGGGTAGAGTTTTTTCAGGCGGTTACATTCGTCGGCGATACTGCTTATGAGCGTGTCAGCCGACGACTTTTCCGTGCGGATCGAGCTTTTGTAAATCAGCTTTCTGCCTTCGACGACCGCAAATTTCACATTTGTTCCGCCGATATCGACGCCGAGCCGTGTACCCGAATATGCGTCCTTGTCGCAGATGAGCACAACGTCGGGATGAACCTTTAACAGGGTCGCAGGCACCGATGTGTTGATATCCTCGTCGAGAAGTTCGGACACAACTCTTGATTTCGACGCGCCCGATGCGAGCAGGATTATTTTCTTCGATTTCAGTATGGAGGCGATACCCATTGTGATCGCGCGGCGCGGAACGTCGTCTTCCGAATCGAAGAAGCGGGAGTTTGCATCGACCGTGCTTTCCGAAAGTTCGGTCAGATGGGTTGCCGAGTTCAGGTTCGCCCCCGGCTCGTTGAAGCCGATGTGACCGTTCCTGCCGATTCCGAGGATCTGGAGGTCGATGCCGCCGTGTGCTTCGATGTTCTTTTCGTAATCGAGACATTCCTTTTCGGGGTCGTCGGTCATTCCGTTCGGGACGAATGTGTTGTTTATGTCTATGTTGACCTTTGAGAAGAGCTGTTCGTTCATGAAATAGCGGTAGCTCTGCGGACTGCCCGGAGATATGGGATAATATTCATCCAGATTGAAGGTGGTCACATCCGAAAAGTCTATGTCTCCGCGACGGTTCATGCTTACAAGGTGGCGGTACATACCCACCGGGGTTGAGCCGGTTGCAAGTCCGAGAACACTGCTCGGGTTCAGTATGAGCTGGCTTGCCACAAGTCTTGCCGCCTGTGCCGACAGCTCGTTGTAATCTTCGCATACTATAACGCGCATATTGTTTCCTCCGTTTGAAGTTTGTGTGAATCGGGAAAGTGAATTGTAGCACACATGAGTACGTTTGTCAATATACCCCGATGCATGCGGACGTTATCATTTTTTCGGAATGTATATTCCGAAGTGGGATGCCGCTTCCGACACGTCGGTGATCTCGGTATTGCTTCCGAGCATCGATATGTTGAAGGCGCGCGAGGTGTAGTCAGCCCACCACTCTTCGGTAACGATCACGACTTCGCTTTTTACGACCCCGGGACGGGCGGAGGTCAGGCGCGAGTCGCCTTTCCATGCCTCGGGGCGGTACTGCCAGCCTTTGTCAACGACGATGACCGAGCCGACCGGGAGACTTTCTCTCGTGAAACGCTCGGTTGCGGCAAAGAATTTCGAGTTGCCGGCAGTCCGGATGATCTTGTCCCACGAAGTTGTTTCGGTGGCGTTCCAGTAGCCGAGCACGAGGGTCAGATCGAGCTTTTCGTAATCGGACAGATCGATCTCGGGAATCGGGTCGCTTTCAAAGGTCACCTTTTTGTCGGGGACGGTTTTCCCGGTCGGGAAATAGAATCTCATGTGGGAGGCGACATCCTTTTCGTTTGTCAGATCCTTCCCGGCACCCGCCGCAGACAGGTTGAAGGCACGGTATCTGTATCCCTCCCAGAAGCCCTCGGTGACTACAAGCACATCGGTTGTCACCACTCCGGGTCTGCCGCTCTGCATGCCCGAGTTTGCCCATGCTTCGGGGCGGTACTGCCAGCCCTCGTCAAGAACTATGACCGTTCCGACGGGCAGTGTCTCTTTGTCGAACAGTTCGGTTGCGTAAAAGAATTTCGAGTTGCCCGCAGAGGCAATCACTCTGTCCCACGAGCCGGAGTCGGTACTGTTCCAGTATGCGCAGGGGGTAAAATCGTAGGTAAATTCGGTGTATCCCGAAAGATCGAAGGTCGGCTTTTCGGTGTAGACCGAGGCGACCGTCTCAAACGGAGACTCAAGGCTGTTTTTCACCGATTCGAGTATCAGCGCAAGATCGCTGTCCGAGAGCGAGAGGGTTGCCGGATTGTAATTTATGCTGTCCGGGATTCTTCCCGTAAGCGACGAGTACCAGACGTATCCCGTGAGGAATCGCGCACTTTCGTTCAGATGATAGCCGTCACGGGTCACGCGGTCGCCGAAATAGCCCGTGCGGATGTCCTGCACGGCAGTGCCCGACGGTATGATTATCGGAAAAGCTTCAGTCGGTATGACTGCCGTTTTTACGGCGTTGATTATCGCTTCATACATCTTCGACTGGCTGTTTTTGTAGTTTGCGAACGCACTGTGGGTGCTGTCCGACTGGTATGCCCATGTCATGTGCCATGCAAGCTTGCAGTCGGGATTTGTCTTGTTTTCGTTTACATAGGAGGTAAGATATCTGAGCGGTGCCTTGTAGGTTGACGGCTGACCGGACGAGCCGCTTGCCTGCTGCATTGTGATTATGTCCCAGTCTTCGTCCTTTATCGCATAGAGAAGAGAGGTGTCCGCACGTTCGACGAATTTTCCGCCCGAGGAAGCGTCCGCCTTGAAATACCGATACGCATTTTTGTTGTTTCTTGCGTTTGCCGCATGGGTGTCGAGCGTACAGCCGCCTATGTAGAGGTTGCCGACAACGACATTTTCGACTCCCTCGGCTTTTGCTATGCCGTAAAGATATGTGGTCGCATCTTCCGAAAAGCTGTTGCCGATCGCAAGAACTTTAAGTGTCTTTCCGTTCCAGTCTTTGTTTGCGTATTCATAACCGCTGTCCGGTGCTGTCGGGTCGGGCGGCAGAACCGTTGTCCCTGGTGCGGCGGTTTCCGTACCGCCGATCGTCGTGCCGCCGCCGACTGCGGTCGTACCGTTTCCCGTGTCTTTCGCGCATGCCGCAAATGACAGCGCAAGCGAGAATGCCGATAAAATGCAGATCGTATTGCGTATAAATCCGTTCATGTTCTGATTTCTCTCCGTAAAGTATTTGCCTTTATTATATCGGAAAGAAAGAATAAAATCAATAGAAAAATCAAAAAAAGCGAAATGGCACCGAAGGATTGACAATCCGGACAAAAGTGGTATAATTATTTACCGTGAATGATATTACGGAAAGGACGTATACTATGACAGCGGCAAAACGCAGAACCGACAAAAAAGAACTGTTTGAAAAGGCACCGGTTGAAAAGGCACTTCTGATAATGGCTGTGCCGACCGTGATAAGCCAGCTTATCAACCTTGTATACAACATGGTTGACACCATATATATAGGAAGAACCGGCAATCCGGACATGACCGCCGCAGTCACGCTTGCATTTACCGTTTTCATGATGACGATCGCTTTTTCCAACCTTTTCGGGGTCGGAGCAAGCAGTCTTATGGCAAGACTTGCGGGGTCGGGCGACAGGAAAACCGCAAAGGCGGTGTCAGCCGCGGGCTTTTACGGCGCGGTCGCCGTTTCTGTCGTTTACTCACTGCTTGTCGGCATATTTGCCGACCCGCTTCTGCTGCTTCTCGGCGCAAGCGAAAATACGCTTGCCTACGCAAAGCAGTATACAATGATTGTTGTTGTGGCGGGATGCCTTCCGACGGTACTCTCGGCTGTCGCCGCGCATCTTATACGCGGCTCGGGCTATTCGAAGCAGGCAAGCATAGGACTGAGCATGGGCGGCATCTTTAATATTTTTCTCGATCCGCTTTTCATGTTCGTACTGCTCCCGAAGGGATACGAGATCGTCGGTGCGGCGATCGCCACCCTTATATCGAACGTCGTCTCCTGTATATATCTTACGGTTACATTGGCGGTACTGTCGAAAAAGACGGTGCTGTCTGCCGATCCGCGGGAGATAATGGGTATGAACCGGGACGCATGGAAGGGACTTTTTTCGGTCGGAGTGCCGTCCGCAATGCTGACCGGACTTTTCGATCTGGCAAATATCGTGCTGAATTATCTTATGGCTGCGCACGGCGACCCCGAACTTGCGGCGGTCGGAATAGTGATGAAGGCGGAACGTCTGCCGAACGCGATAAACATCGGCATATGTCAGGGTATGCTCCCGATCGTTGCCTACAACTTTGCCTCCGGCGATCACAAGAGAATGAATCGCACGGTGAACACCGCAAGACTGTGGGGAGTGATCGTTTCGGTTGTGACTTTACTGCTTTACGAGCTGTTTTCGCCGTCGGTCTGCCGACTTTTCCTCGATGTCGGCGAAAACAACCCGGGTGCCGCGAAAACGATAATGCTTGCGACCGTTTTTCTGAGAATAAGGTGCATATCCTCCCTGCCGCAGTTCTTCAATTACAGCACCTCCTACTGCATGCAGGCGGTCGGCTACGGTTCGGGAACGCTTCTGCACGCATGCGTCAGGGAACTGGTATTCTACATTCCGTTCATGATCCTTTTTGACCGCATGTTCGGCATGTACGGACTCACGGCGGCAATCATCGCTGGGGAGAGTTGCGGTGCGCTGTTCGCGCTTCTGATTTTCAGACGCTGGAAGAAAAAACATGTCAATCTGATGTGACAAAATTTGTGCAAAAACAGGACATTTAAGAAAAACGGCTCAAAAATCGGACATTTCCGGCTTAAAGATGTCTGTTTTTTATCTTGTATTTGTCGATCGGATTTGCTAAAATAGTCAATACAAACGGAGCCGTGTCCGAACGCTCCGAAAAAAATATGAAAGAGAGAGCAAAAAGATGAAAAAACTTATCAGAACGATTGCATGCCTTATGGCAGTCGCAACGCTGGCGGTATCAATGGCAGCCTGCGGCGGCGACAATGCGACCACGACCGCTGCGGCGGCTGCGACGACTGCGGCGGCTGCAACGACAGCCGGAAAGACGACAACAACCGTAGCGACAACAACGACAAATCCGACAACGACTGTCGTCGCGCCTGTATCCAACCCGCAGACAGGTCCCTATGCCTTCTATCAGGAGGACGAGGTTGTTGAGTTCAGCGGATTCACCATGGTCAACAACAACGGTTACGGCGAACAGCTTGAGGACGGTTCCATCCGCGCCGAGAGCAGACTTACGATGTATACCGCATGGGATGCGACTCTGAAATACGGCAAGATCACGGTTGATATCACATCGGCTGCCGACAACGAGTCCAACGACAACGGAGTATGCTTTGGCATACAGGGCAAGGGTATGAAGGGCATCCTTGAGGAGGATCCCACCGCAAATCCCTATTTCTTCGAAAAGGATTACGCTTACTACATCTGCTTTGTCAGCGACACCGGAACATTCGGACTCTGCAAGGTATGGTGGAACACACAGTCGTGGACCAACCTCAAATGGGCGGGCAAGCTCGAAGGTTACACCCACGGCGACCGCTTTACGATCACTGCCGAAATCCATGAGGGCGGAGTTATAAAGTGCTACTATAACGGTCAGCTTCTTATAGAGTATACCGATCCCGATCCCATCATCGGCGGAGAAGGCTTCGGCTTCAGACTTGAGGAAAAGGACGTTATATGCCATTCGATCAAGATCGAACCCAGCGATAACTGATATCTGAAAAGGAAAAGATAATGAACAGGACTTTCAGATCGGTCGTCTGTATCGCTGTCGCGGCGGTCTGCCTGATTTATATGGCAGCATGCGGAGGCGACGGCACAACGACAACAGTCGCTTCGACAACGACGGGCGGTGCGGTAACGACAACCGGCGGACAGAATCGGACAACAACCGTAGCGACAACAACGACAAATCCGACAACGACCGCCGTCGCGCCCGCATCCGAGCCGCAGTCGGGTCCCTATGCCTTCTATCAGAAGGATGAGGTAATCGATTTCTGCGGATACACCATGGTCGGCAACAACGGCTTCGGCTCGCTGCGTGAGGACGGCAGTGTGGTTGCCGAAAGTAACCTGACAATGTTTACGACGTGGGATACCACGATGAAGCACGGCAAAATCACCGCAAAGTTCACCGGTGCTCCCGATAACGAGAAGAACACAAACGGAATCTGCTTCAATATACAGGGCAAGGGCATGAAGGGCATCCTCGAAGAGGATCCGTCCGCAACTCCTTACTTCTTTGAAAAGGATTACTATTACTATATCTGCTTCATCGGTATGAAGGGTACGATGGGACTCTGCAAGGCGTCGTGGAAGACAAATCAGTGGACAAATCTTCAGTGGTCGGGAAATATTGAGGGCTACGAGCAGGGAAGCGAGTACACAATAACCGTTGAGGTACCGGACGACGGCGTGATAAAGTGCTATTACAACGATCAGCTCCTTATAGAGTTTACCGATCCCGATCCCATCACCGACGGTGAGGGAGTCGGCATCCGTCTCAAGGAGACCGGAGCCGTCTGCAACAGCATAAAGATCGAGTCGAAGGATTGATCCGGGCGGTCATTTCAGACCGTGCATTGCACGGTCTGTTTTTCGGTTCCGGCGGCGTAAAAAATAACGGTCTGCCTGCTTTTTGTTTGCCGAGGGCTGGTTTTTTTTCGAAAAATATGCTAAAATATACGGAAGTGAAAGGTCGTCGGCGGCGAGTGCGGAGAAAGGAACGGTCATAAGAATGAATCTCGATAAAATTATTGCTCTCGGAAACGGAGTGACCGTTTTCAGGGACGGTGAGAAATCGGTCAAGGTGTTTGTCGGAAATCCCGGGGCGGGCAATCTGCTTTCGGAGGCAATGAAACAGGCTGTCATGTACGAATCGGGGATAGCGGTTCCGCGGGTGAGGGAGGTTGCCTGTGCCGACGGAGTCCGGGCAATCGTCAGCGATTATGCGGCGGGAGTCACGCTCGGAACACTGATCGGAAAAAGTCGGACGGAGGTGTCGGACTGTGCGGCACAGCTTGTCGGTTTTCAGCGGAAAATGCATGAAAAAAGTTCGGCAATGCTTCCCGATGTGGCCGAAAGGCTTTATGCCGCTTTGCGCCACCCCGAACTGCCGCAATCCTTTGCCGCCGATGCGGCGGGGGCGGCGGATATGATCGCCGCACTTCCGTACAGCATGCGGAGAATCTGTCACGGAAAGCTGTCGCCCGACAATCTGATTGCAGACGATTGCGGGAAGCTGACCGCAACCGGATGCGGGGATGCGTTTTCCGGATATCCGGCACTTGATGCGGCAATAACCTACGGCAGAAGCCTCTGTCTGTACGGCGGTACTTTTGCGGAGGAATATCTGAAGGTCCGGTGCGAAACGGCAGATCCGATCGATGACGGCGTTCTGAAATGCGGTATTGCGATCGCCTTTGCCGGGGTCGGTTCGGACAACAGAAAAAAACTGCTCGGAATGATATGACGCGTCAATCGATCGGCGGTATATCGATATATGCATAACACGTATGAAAAACAGGCAATTCCCAAAAAAACAAAATTGTGATATCATAAGGATGCCGAAAGAAGAAAATCGGCAAAAATGATGTTTTATTAAAATTTTTCTTGTTCTGGGAGGATTGTTTTATGGCACGTTTTACATTACCCCGTGATCTTTACCACGGAAAAGGAGCGCTTGAGGCGCTTAAAACACTTGAAGGAAAGAGAGCGATCGTCTGCGTCGGCGGCGGCTCGATGAAACGCTTCGGATTCCTTGACAAGGCTGTCGCATATCTTAAGGAAGCAGGAATGGAAGTTGAAGTCTTCGAAGGAATCGAATCGGATCCTTCGGTTGAGACCGTTATGCGCGGTGCGGAAGCAATGCTGAAATTTGAACCCGACTGGATCGTTGCAATCGGCGGCGGTTCGCCTATCGATGCCGCAAAGGCAATGTGGATCAAGTACGAATATCCCGAAGTTACATTCGAGGACATGTGCAAGGTATTCGGTCTGCCCAAACTCCGCAGAAAGGCTCACTTCTGCGCTATTTCATCGACATCGGGCACGGCAACCGAGGTTACCGCATTCTCGATCATTACCGACTATTCGAAGGGCATCAAGTACCCGATTGCCGACTTTGAGATCACTCCCGATGTTGCGATCGTCGATCCCGAGCTTGCCGAGACCATGCCTAAGAAACTGGTTGCACACACCGGTATGGACGCAATGACCCATTCGATCGAAGCTTATGTTTCAACCGCTCACTGCGATTACACCGACCCGCTTGCACTCCATGCAATCGGCATGATCCAGAGAGATCTTATCGGCTCGTACAACGGCGATATGGAAAAGCGCGACAGCATGCACAATGCACAGTGCCTTGCAGGCATGGCATTCTCGAACGCACTGCTCGGTATAGTACATTCGATGGCACATAAGACCGGTGCGGCATTTGCCGATTACGGCGCACATATCATTCACGGCGCGGCAAACGCAATGTATCTGCCGAAGGTAATCGCTTACAACGCCAAGAATCCCGAGGCTGCAAAGCGTTATGCCGAGATCGCCGACTTCATGAAGCTCGGCGGAACGACAGAGTCCGAAAAGATTGCGCTTCTTATCAAGGAACTGCGCAGAATGAACGACGAGCTCAACATCCCTCACTGCATAAAGAACTACGGCGCGGACAGCTATCCCACCGAGAACGGCTTTGTTCCCGAGAATGTATTCCTGGAGCGTCTGCATGATATCGCAGTCAACGCAATAGGCGATGCATGCACAGGCTCGAATCCCCGTCAGCCGAGCGTTGAGGAGATGGAAAAACTGCTTAAGTGCTGCTACTACGACACAGAGGTCGATTTCTGATAATACCTCGGACAGGGGCTGTGATAAATGTTATTGTTTGTCACAGCCCTTTTGTGCGGTTTTTTGAAAAAATAACGGTCAAGCTATTCACAAAAAGAAAAATATGTGTTATAATTGAGAAAATAATTTGCGGCAGGACGGAAATGAGTCTGTCGCCGATGTTTGTAAGGAGAGTCTGATAATGTATAAGATAGTTCGAAAGCGCGTGCTTAATCCAACCGTCACGCAGATGGAAATAGAAGCACCGCTCATTGCAAAAAAAGCAAAGCCCGGACAGTTTATCATTCTGCGTGTTGACAGCGAGGGTGAGCGTATCCCGCTTACGGTTGCCGGAGTCAATCCCGAGGAGGGAACGGTCAAGATCATATTCCAGATCGTCGGAGCCACCACCGCTCTGCTCGGAAGGAAAGAGGAAGGCGAATATATCGAAGATTTCGTCGGACCGCTCGGCGTTGCGACGCATACCGACGGAATAAAGAAGGTCTGCATTATAGGCGGCGGCGTAGGATGCGCGATAGCACTCCCAATAGCCGAGGAATTCCACAAGCTCGGTGCCGATGTGACGGGTATAATCGGATTCAGAAACAAGGATATCGTTATCCTTGAGGACGAATTCAAAGCATGCACCGACAGACTTACGGTCATGACCGACGACGGTTCTTACGGACGTCACGGAAACGTAACGCTTCCGCTGAAGGAACTGCTTGAA
>CALBLD010000187.1 GCA_937895775.1 uncultured Clostridia bacterium | reverse complement strand
AAAACTGCCTGTCTTTGTGCGCAAGGGATAAGCGGGAGTAAAAAAGGATTTTGCACCCCGGACTTTTCTTTCCGGAGTGAGTAAAGAGGATGTCGCATATGACGGAAGAAAAAAAGAAAAAAGACAAGGAAGTAACTGTCGGAAGGCAGAGTAAGAGAATATCGCTGCGCTGTCCGCTCGTGATCGCGTCGGCGGAACTTCTGTGTACCGGCGACCGCGAATATTCGGTAAAGATTGCGGTCGAATATCCCGAAAGCGCAACCGTGCGTCAGACGGTACGCGAAATAGTCACCGTTGTGCGGGTAACCGACAGGGACGGAAATCCGGTTCCGACGGCGGACGGTGCCGAGGCGACCGCAAGGCAGATACAGTTCGGGGATGCCGGACTGCCTGTCGGCGACTATACCGGTTTTTCGTTCGGTCTTGACCTGCTTGCGGGCGAGTCGAAACCGTCTCTGCCCGAGGTTTCGATAAGCAGGCTCACCTTCGAGGACGGAAGTGTTGTCGATTACATACACGGCGACTTTTTCCCGGTTCCGGGATCGATGCTGCCGCTTGAAAAATTCTTCCAGAAGGAAACGGTTGAAGAAATAAAACAGAAATTCGGCGAGGGCGCGACCTGTCTGCCCGAGCAGTTTTCTCCGGTGGTCTGGCGTTGCTGCTGCGGCGAGCTTTGTCAGGAGGACGTATGTCCGTCCTGCCATGTCTCAAAATCCGATCTGTTCGGCTATTTCGGCGACACCTCGTCGCTGATCGCTCCGCGCGGAAAGCTTAAAAAGGTGCTTATCGGTCTGCTTGTCGGACTGGGTGCGCTGGTGCTTGTCGAACTTTGTGTGTTCGGCATAATGATCGGGGTGAGAAACGCGTCGAAGCCGTCGGACACGACGGGGACGACGACCAAAAAGCCTGCGGTCACGACGGGCACGGCGTTATCCGACGCCGAAGCGCTTGCCGATGCATATCTGAAGAGAAACGAGTTCTATTCGGCGTACACGGTTGCGACCGCAAACTCTCTTCCGAAGGAGATCATTGAAAAAATATGCAGGGAGGCGGTCGATTATTACGGCGCAAAGCAGGATTACGACAACGCCGTCTTCTTTGCCGAAAAGATAGATGGATTCGACACGGCTCCGCTGTACACAAAGCTGTATGATGCGGCGATCGTGGCGGGCGACTACGAAAAGGCGGTTGACTGTGCGATAAAGCTCGGGGACGATGCAAAGAGGGATGCCGCCGTTGACGGCGCGATAGGAAGTGCCATGCGCGGCGGCGACTACACCAAGGCGATGGAACTTGCGACGACATACAGGCAGGGTTCTGTTGACCGTGTCGCATCGGGTGCGGTTGAGCATTATGTTGCGGCAGCCGATTTTGAAAAAGCACTTGAATTTGCGGCATATTCCTCGCAGAAGGAGGGACTTACCGACAACATCTGCCGCACGGCGACATTATATTATCTGGAAAAAGGCGACTTTGACGGAGCGGTTTCGTTCGCCGAACGGGTCGGTGACAGCGAACTTATAAAGAGTGCGGTCGGAGGAATGTCGGTTCCCGCGCTCAGGCGCAACATGCCGGCATATTTCGGCTATCTTACCCCCGACAGGAAGAGAGAGGCACTTGCCGAAACGCTTGCGGTCGGCAGATTTGCCGCAGTGATTACCGATGACGGATCGGTTGTCTACGGTGCGGGACTGAAATTCGTCCCGGAGGACGGTCTGAAGGCGGTTTCGGTTGCGGTCGGCGGGCTTCATACCGTAGTACTGCTGTCCGACGGAAGCGTCAGAGTCCTCGGAGACAACAGATACGGTCAGGCGGACACCGAGAAGTGGACGAATGTGGTCGCTGTCTCGGCGGGGGATTATCATACGGTCGGACTGTTGGCGGACGGAACGCTTGTCGCCTGCGGACGTGACAATGCGGGGCAGACGAAGGTCGGTTCGATAAAATCGGCGGTATCGGTATCGGCGGGCGGGGGCTTAAGGCTCTAGACTTCCTCCCCATGAAAAG
>CALBLD010000186.1 GCA_937895775.1 uncultured Clostridia bacterium | reverse complement strand
TGAGGCGAATATACCTTCGATTCGTCCTCGAACCATATGCCCGACAGCTCGTCAACAGTCAGAGAGACCACCGAAAGACTACCGTCCGTCGTGAGCGACATTCCCTTGGAAGAGGACTGCGGACGTATGAGCGCGGCAAAATACTCGCAGTTATCGACAAACATTTCAAATCCCGCCGTATCGACGAAAACGGTAAGCTCAAGCAGATCGCCGTCCGTGCTTCTTTTTACCGACGATATCGGATTGCGCTTTGAGATCGCATCACAACCCGCAACACTGTTCGAACGGTCGAAAACAAAGCTGTTTTTCGCTTTGCTGTATCTGAGTATGGTCGCATCCCCGTCACCGACAGCCACTTTGAGAACAAAATCGGTTGTTTCCTTAAGATCGATCTTCATGTTCAGCCTGAGCAGTGACGCACTCTTGCCCGAGAGAAGATCTTCTCCCGCCGATATTTTTTTGTTCGAAATATCGGCAATGCGCTCTTTGACGATCAGATCGTAATCGTTTACCGGCAGGAAATCGACGCTGTACTTTCCGTTTCTGTGCGTAAGTTTCAGTTCTGCCGCAAGAGATGCGTTCGACACCCATCCGGTCGCCGTTTCCTGTGCATATTCCCAGCGGTTCATCCAGCCAACCATGAGCCTTCTGCCGTCAGGCGAATTTTCAAAGGTTATCGCCGCATACGAATCGGGGCCGACGTTCGTCACAATAAGGTCGGATTCGGGAGTGAATTTTCCCTTTTCGTAGCTTCCGACATAGAAAGCGCGTCCGGCACACGAAAGCACCCATTTTTCATTTCCCTTTTCATCCTTCAGCGGGAAGAAATCGGGACATTCGGTCCAGATGTCGTTTTCGCTCGTCAGCGTCCAGTTTCTCAGATCGTCCGATTGATAAATTCTGACCTTGCCGCCCGCGACAAGGATTGTCCATTTACCGTTCGTTTCATCGTAAAATAGTTTCGGATCGCGGAAATCGACCATCCCGGGTCCAGGATTATTTATTACGATGCCGATTTTTTTGAATTTCATGCCGTCCTCGCTGTAAGCGATGCCGACAGTCTGCTTTTCGGTCGAATATGCGGCAATTATTCCGCCTTTGCCGTCCGTAAAAAGACCCGATCTGTTTTCGTTGTCCGCCCATGCCGTACCCGACCATATCTGATTGCTGTCGGGCGAGATTGCAGGCTCGTGTTCCTCCCAGTGGACAAGATCGGTCGATGTCGCGTGTCCCCAGTAGCAGTCGCCGAAGGACGCAACCCTGTAATTGCACTGATAGTACATGTGCCAGACGCCGTTGAAATAAACGGTACCGTTAATGTCGTTCATCCAGCTGTTTTTGCATGAATAGTGATACTGCTGTCTGTATGCTTCCGCATAGGTGGGTATTCCCTTTACATAGTCTTCGGGGTTTATCATAGGATCCTCCTCATTTTGTCCGGAAACGGTCGAAGCCGTAGTCTGTTCCGTTGTATTTGTATCAGTGGTTGTCGCATTGCCCGCTCCCGCGCACGCCGAAAAAAGCATCACGGATGCAAGCAGAGCCGAAACGGCTCCCGCCTTTTTTGAGAAAATCATAATTATTCCTCCTCGTTTTGATAGCTTATGCACTGTTTTGCTTCTGTTATATCCGCAACTGCCGCACAGACCGCGGCAAAGAGTGCCGTTCCGAACGCCGTTTCTTCATCAGCCGCCGGGATGAAAAGTTTTTTCCCGAACCGATCGGCAATTATCCTGCGGAATGTCGGATTTTTGCGCACTGCGTTTCCCGAAGCAACGAGCAGACCGTTTGTTTCCGGCAGTTTTTCAGCCATATCGGCAAGTTCGTCCGCCATTCCGCGCAGAACGCCGACAATAAGCTTTCCCGGCGTGAAATTTTCCTCGCTTATTCCGCTTATGCTTCCCCTTGCCTCCGGACATTCCCTGCTTCCGCAGAAACGTGTGTCAACCCTCGGGCAATCGCAGTCGTCAACCGTCAGTGCGGCAAGCTTGTTCATAACCTCATACTGCGACGATCTGCCGATGCCGCACGCCTCGGTATAGCTTCCGAAAAAGCTTTCCAGAAGCGCATACGCTCTTCCGCCGCAGAGAGCGGAGCCGTTCTGCAGAAATTTTCCGAACAGATAGGGACGCAGTTCAAGCCCTTCGATTTTCTCGGGTCGGTCGGTCACCGCATTTATCTGACTTCCGGTTCCGTAGTTCAGAAGTATTCCGCCGTCCTCGCATGCGAGCGCACCGAAAACGCCCGCCTGATTGTCGCCGATCGCCACGGCGACCGGGATACCGCGATAATGCCCGCATATCCGCTCATTCACGACCTTGGGAAGTCTGATATTGCCAAGTCCCGCCGCGCTTATCCTGTCGTAGCTGTAATTTCCCCCGACAACGTCGAAAAGACCGAAGCTTGCGGCGACAGACGCATGCGTGACCGGCTCGGTCAGAGCACACAGTCTCATCAGCAGATAATCCATGACCGACATCATATATACCGCGCCTGCGGGAAGCATGCCCGTTTTCGTCATCATATAATGAGTGGCAAAGCCGAAGCCGCCCGATATTCGCTCGTTGCACATGCACGACAGTTCTTCCGCATAGCTTTTCCCGGACGCGGTCGGCTTTTCCGACCGCCTGTCCTGCCATGTGATAAGCGGAGAGAGTGCGCTGCCGTTTGCGTCGGTATAGACGATGCCGTGCATCTGACCTGCGATCCCGATTACCGACACAGAACCGTATTTATGCATTATACTGTCGATCAGCTTTACGATTTTATCGTATATGTATTCGGGATCCTGCTCCCTGATGCTCTCATCTCCGCTCGGTATTCTTCCTCCGTTAAGAAAGTTCCATGTCTCAATCTGCACATGCCCTTCCGTATCGACCGCCGATGCGCTTATCGTGGTCGTTCCTATGTCGATCCCGACGGCAATCCTGCCCGTTTTGTCGGGTGTAACGGCACGGTCATCCGATTCGTCGAAAACTCCGACCTCGCCGTCGCAGGCGGAGAGCAGTTTTTCACAGAGCGCATACTGTTTTCTTACATTGTCGTTTGCGTTGCGTATTTCGTGTTTGCGCTTTGCGAGTATTTCGCGCAGTGTAATTACTCCGTCCGACCAGAGCGATATGTCCGAAAGCGATATCCCCGCGCCTCTGAGCAGACGTATTCTCCGCAGTTTCTCCACCGTTTCGGGTGAATAATCTCTGTATGTGTTCTGACCCCGCGTCACCGATATCAGCCCGCGCTCCTCATACAGCCGTATTGCCTTTGCGGTCAGGCTCGTAAGCTTTTCCACCTCTTTTATCTGCATAAATTCACCTGCCTTCACCTACACTATAAACCATAACCCAAGGACAATGTCAATAGTTTTTTTCGATTTTTTCAAAAAAAATTTTGCAATCCTACAAAAATGCGGCAAAGCAGATAGCCCGAACCGAAATACAGATATTTTTTTTGCAAAGCTATTGCTTTTTTTGCTTTTATATGATAGTATTATCCGGCACACTCTGCACGGAAAAGAGGTTTTTCAGTTGAATCGGGCAGATACAAGAAAAAAGCAGCCGCCGGACGTTCGGTCGGACATGACTGTCGGATCATTGCCGAAAAAAATCCTGCTGTTCAGCATACCGCTGATGGCTTCACAACTTCTTCAGGTTCTTTTCAACATGGCGGATGTTGCCGTCGTCGGCAGATTTTCAAGTTCGATAGCACTCGGCGAGGTCGGCTCGACCACAACCCTCGTCACCCTGTTTACCGGAGTACTGATCGGCATAGGAAGTGCCGTAAACGTCATTGCGGCACGGTATCTCGGCGCAAAGCGATCGGACGATCTGCGTGAAAGCATACATACTTCATTTATAATATCGCTCATAATCGGATTTATAATCACCGCCGCCTGCCTCACCCTCGCAGAGCCGATGCTCGCACTCATAAAAACCAAAGACGAGCTGATCGGCGGCGCAGTTCTATACTTCCGCATATATGCGCTCGGCATGCCCGCGCTTGCCGTCTTCAATTTCGGCAATGCGGTTCTGAGCGCACAGGGGGACACGAAGCGTCCGCTTCTTTACCTGACGATTGCGGGAATTTTAAATATCGTACTCAACATATTTTTCGTCGTGGTATGCAAAAGATCGGCGGACGGAGTTGCTCTCGCAAGTATAATTACACAGTATCTGTCGGCACTTCTCATCATAATCCGTATGATGAAGAGCGACGGTGCATGCAGATTTGAGTTCAGAAACCTGAAAGTCACCCCCGCCAAGGCAAAACAACTGCTTATCCTCGGTATCCCCGCCGCATTTCAGAACGCAATATTTGCGATAGCGAATCTGTTCATACAGACCGCCGTAAACTCTTTCGATCACGTTATGGTCGAAGGCAACTCGGCAGCGGCAAATGCGGACGCAATCATATACAATATCATGGCTGCCTTCTATACCGCCTGCTCGACCTTCATGGGTCAGAACCTCGGCTCGGGCAAGCCGAAAAGAGTGCTTGAAAGCTATTTCATAAGCCTCGGATATTCGTTTGTTTCGGGCGCAATACTCGGACTTGCGCTCGTCATGTTCGGAAGGACATTTCTCGCGCTCTTCACAAATGATGCGGCTGTCGCCGACGCAGGCATGCAGAGAATAATGATAATGGGCTTTTCCTACATGCTTTCCGCACCCATGGACTGTACGATCGCGGCATCCCGGGGACTCGGCAAAAGCATCGTTCCGACGATCATCGTTATCATGGGTTCCTGCGTATTCAGAGTCATATGGGTCTATACCGTGTTCGCAACCATCGGCACGATCCCGTCGCTCTATCTCCTCTACGCATTTTCGTGGGTCATAACGGCTGTCGCCGAGACCGTTTATTTTATAATCGCATACAAAAAGGCGGCACGCGCCGAGGCGTGGTAGCCGACAAACCGAAATCCCCGCAAGCCATTACGGCTTGCGGGGATTTTCCTTATATTCCGCAGATCGCTCTGAGA
>CALBLD010000185.1 GCA_937895775.1 uncultured Clostridia bacterium | reverse complement strand
CACATATTACAAGCATTTTGTGAAATAAATTCGGTTTGACCGGACTGCTCCGTGTGTTGCTTTTTCTTATATAATGTAAAAAAAGCGGAAAAAGACCTTGACAAAACAAAAAAGATATGGTAAAATTGCATTACCTCTGCAAGGAGGGTTTTGTCCGTGTACCCAAAAGGACGCGGCAAAATGTCGTATGACCCTTTTTGTCCGAGGGAGGTAGACACTGAGGCGTGTCACGGACACTGCTTCAAATTTTTCAGGAGGTGCCGAAATTGAGAGTAAAGATCACACTTGTCTGCAGCGAATGCAAGCAGAGAAACTACAATACTAAGAAAAACAAGAAGAATGACCCCGACAGACTTGAAATGAATAAGTATTGCCGTTTTTGCAGAAAGCATACTCTGCATAAGGAATCTAAGTAAGGAGGATTTGTTATGGCAGAAGATATGGAAAAGACGGCAGGACAGCCGACCAAGAAACCTGCAAAGAAAAAAGAAAAAAAGGAAAACAGGATCGGCAAATTTTTCAGAGATCTTAAAAGCGAGCTGAAAAAGATCACATGGTACAGCGCACACGATACCATTCAGAACAGCATCTGGACGGTTGTTGCGCTTGCAGTACTCACAGTACTGATCGGCGGCGTAAACTGGGCGTTCAGCTCGATTATTGCGCTGATCGGCGGCTGATTTGTGCGTTTGTCAGATATTTTATAAGGTAGATACTGAATTATGGATGCAAACGATTATATTGACGGTATTCACTGGTATGTCGTTCACACTTATTCGGGATACGAGAACAAGGTCAAGACGAATCTTGAAAAGATAGTCGAAAACCGTTCGCTTCAGGAACTGATTTACGATATCAGAATCCCGACTATAACCGAAACACAGGGTGAAGGCGAAAACGCAAAGGAAGTCGAAACAAAAATTTATCCGAGTTACGTTCTTATCAAAATGATTATGAACGATTTCACATGGCATATCATCCGTAATATTACGGGTGTTACCGGCTTTGTGGGACCCGGATCGAATCCGACACCGCTTACCGACGCCGAAGTTGCGGCACTCGGTGTGGATGCGGCAGCGGCACCTGCTCCTCTTTCATACGACGTGGGGGACAGCGTTACCATAAGGTCCGGTCCGTTCAGCGGATTTATCGGAAAGGTCGAAGAAATTTCGGCAGACAAAAAGAGCGTGCGTATACTCGCATCGATGTTCGGCAGGGAAACGCCTGTTGAGGTTGAGGCTGACAACGTCGCGCTTCTTGAGGTTTAACAAAATAAAAAGACGGGTGTGCGCCTCTTAAAAAGCATATCCGCATAATAAGTGGGAGGAAGAAAAATTCTCTATTTCTTCCGTATTTACAACCACTTCGGAGGTAAAATTACTATGGCAAAGAAAATCACAGGCTATATCAAGCTTCAGATTGCGGCAGGAAAGGCACTTCCCGGTCCTCCCGTAGGTCCTGCACTGGGTCAGCACGGTGTTTCGATTCCTAACTTCGTTAAGGAATTCAACGAAAGAACCAAGGCTCAGATCGGTCTGATCGTTCCGGTAATCATCACGGTATACGCAGACCACTCGTTCACCTTTATCGTAAAGACTCCTCCTGTTCCGGTTCTTATCAAGAAAGCGGCAGGCATTGAGTCCGGCTCGGCAACTCCGAACAAAACCAAGGTTGCACAGCTTACCATGGCACAGGTTACCGAGATCGCCCAGACAAAGATGCCCGACCTGAACGCAGCTTCTCTTGAATCTGCAATCAGCATGGTTAAGGGTACCGCTCGCAGCATGGGCGTTACAGTCGTAGATTAAGGGGAGGATATAGCGATATGGGAAAAAAGTATCAGGACAGCGCAAAACTGTTTGAAAAGAGCAAGCTTTACGATTCAAACGAGGCTCTCGCACTCGTATGCCAGACTGCAAAGGCAAAATTCGACGAGACTATCGAAGTTCACATCCGTCTCGGAGTTGACTCGCGTCACGCTGACCAGCAGGTTCGCGGTGCGGTCGTTCTTCCCAACGGTACAGGTAAGAAGGTAAGAGTTCTCGCACTTGTAAAGGACGATAAGGCAGAAGCCGCAAAGGCGGCAGGCGCAGACTATGTCGGCGCCGAGGAATATGTCGAAAAGATCCAGAAGGAAAACTGGTTTGATTTCGACGTGATCGTTACAACACCCAATATGATGGGTCTTGTCGGACGTCTCGGACGTGTGCTCGGTCCTAAGGGACTTATGCCTAACCCGAAGGCGGGAACGGTTACGATGGATATCGCAAAGGCTGTTACCGACGCAAAGGCAGGTAAGATTGAGTATCGTCTCGATAAGACAAATATCATCCACTGCCCTATCGGTAAGGCATCCTTCGGTGCAGAGAAGCTCCAGCAGAACTTTGACGCACTGCTCGGCGCAGTAATCAAGGCGAAGCCGGCAGCAGCAAAGGGTCAGTACATCAAGAGTTGCGTACTCGCATCCACGATGGGCCCCGGCGTGAAGGTCAACTATACAAAGCTTGGCTGATAATAATTATACGGGGTTGCGGTTATCCGCGACCCCGTTTTTTCGGTTGCGGGGGATAAATGAACAGAATCGAAAAAAATAAGATTGCCGATGCGGCAATCGTTTATATGATCTGCCTTATGCTGACGGGAGCCGCCGCGTCCTTTCTTTTACCGTGTATCGGACTCTGGGCATCCGTTCTTGCTTTTGCCGCCGATATTGCGGTCGTGATTGCGGCGGTCGGCATCGGACATGTGAAAAAAGAAGCGGTCTTCCGGTTCGGAAATTCGGATTTCAGATCGCTGATTGCGTCGGTGCTTGTTTATTCGTCGGCACTTCTGATAATTGTTCCGATATATCTTTTCGGACATCTGCTTGTTCCGAATTTCGCCGTCAGTGCGTTCAGGGTGTCCGATTATGTCACTTCGGTCGGTGGTTGGTGGATCGTCGCTCTTCTGACGGTCGTGTCGTCGGTCGCCTACACATTCCTGTTTGAAGGTTATATTTACACGCGACTGCGCGGAATAAAGTCGGTTCCTCTCCGCATTGCGGCTGTTGCGTTTGTTGCGGGATTTTTCAGACTTGATCTTTATGTTATCCTGCCGTGCATGGTTGCGGAGGCGGCAATAGTAATCTCGCGGCGGATCACAGGCTCACTTGTTATGCCTACCGCGCTTCAGATAATTACTTCGGTGCTTGTGATGTCGGTGACAGAACTTACTTCGGATGCGGAAAAGCTGCCGGGAGTTAGTATGGGTGCCATGCAGGTAAGCGGACTTGCCCTGATCTGCGTTGCGGCGGCGATAACAGCGGGTATTGCAGCACTTGCCGTTAAAGGAAAATTCGGAAAATTGCCGCTTGCGTTCAGATTGTCGGCGTTTATCCTTGCGCTTGTGCTTGTTGCGGTCGGCTGTGCGGTTTCGGCAGGCTGAATGTCAAATCCGCTTTCAGGAGATATAATTATAGTAAAAATATTTTTTTGTGGGGGAATCGGTAATGAAATATATCTTGAACGGGTATAAACCCGAAACAATGTTTCACTGCTTTGAAGATATCTGCGCAATTCCGCACGGATCGGGCAATGAAAAGGCTGTCGCACGCTATGTATGCGATTTTGCCGAAAAACACGGTCTGGAATTTTTTCATGACAGCGCGGATAATGTGCTTGTAAAAAAGCCTGCGAGTAAGGGGATGGAGGATCGCCCGACCGTGATGCTTCAGGGGCATATGGATATGGTCTGTGAAAAGAACGGCGATACCGTGCATGACTTTCTGACCGATCCGCTCAAGCTTTATGTGGAGGACGGCTGGCTCCGCGCACGCGGGACAACGCTCGGCGGAGACGATGGCGCGGCGGTCGCAATGATGCTTGCGATTCTTGATGATGACAGCCTCTGCCACCCCGCACTTGAATG
>CALBLD010000184.1 GCA_937895775.1 uncultured Clostridia bacterium | reverse complement strand
CGAAGTTGACTGAAATGAAGATTCTTGAAGACAGAATTATCAAAGACGGAGTTGTTCTTTCGGGCGACATACTCAAAGTCAACACCTTTTTCAATCAGCAGCTTGACACCGGACTCATTATGAAAGTGGGTCAGGAGATCGCGCGCCTTTTCGAAAACGATAACATTACAAAAGTTGTAACCATAGAAGCCTCGGGGATTGCCATAGCTACGGCGGCAGCCGTATATCTCGGCGTCCCCGTTGTTTTTGCCAAAAAGCACCGTGCGTCAACACAGGTCGGCGAGATGCTTACCGCCGAGGTCAGATCGATGACTCACGGCAACTGCTACAATGCGGTTGTCCCCGCTTCCCTCCTTTCCGGCTCGGACAGGATTCTGATCGTGGATGATTTTCTCGCCAGAGGCGAGGCGTTGCGCGGTCTTATATCAATCGTAAAGCAGTCGGGTGCGCATCTTTGCGGATGCGCGGTCGGCATTGAAAAACGCTTTCAGGGCGGCGGCGACGAGCCTCGCTCGCAGGGCATCCGTGTCGAATCGCTTGCCTGCATCGAAAGCATGGATCCCGAAAAAGGCATTGTCTTTTGCTGACATCCGCCGGTCTTACACAGCTCCCAAAAAAATTTATATATAAAAGGAGAAAAACCATGTTAAAGAAAGTTTTGTCCATCATCCTCTGCGCAACCCTGCTTGTCTCGTTCGCGCTTGTTGCCACCTCGTGCAGCAACTCGAAGAGCGATTTTAAGCTCGGTGTCATTCTTCTCCACGACGAAGATTCGACATACGACCTTAACTTCATCAACGCAGTAAAAGACGCTCAGAAGCAGCTTGGCCTCAAGGACTCTCAGGTCATATTCAAGAGAGGCATTCCCGAAGGCAACGAGTGCTACGAAGCTGCTGCCGACCTTGTTGACGAGGGTTGCAAAGTTATATTTGCCGATTCGTTCGGTCACGAGCCTTACATGATAAAGGCCGCAAAGAAGTTCCCTGAGGTTCAGTTCTGCCATGCAACAGGTACAAAGGCACACACCGAAGGACTCAAGAACTATCACAACGCATTTGCATCAATCTACGAAGGCAGATTCCTTGCCGGCGTTGCCGCAGGTCTTAAGCTCAACGAGATGATTGCCGACGGCAAGATCACAGCCGAAAACGCAAAGATGGGTTATGTCGGTGCATTTACATACGCCGAGGTTATCTCCGGACTCACCGCCTTCTATCTCGGTGCAAAGTACGTCTGCCCCTCGGTTACCATGGACGTTCAGTTCACAGGCTCATGGTACAAGGAAGATGCCGAGAAGAACACTGCTCTTTCGCTTATCAACAGCGGTTGCGTTCTTATCAGCCAGCACGCAGACTCCATGGGTGCTCCCTCCGCCTGCGAGGAAAAGGGCGTTCCGAACGTTTCCTACAACGGTTCCACCGAAGCTGACTGCCCCAACACCTTCATCGTATCCTCCAAGATCGACTGGGCTCCTTACGTTAAGTACATCTGCGAGAGCGTAATCAACGGTACCGAGATCAAGGCCGACTGGTGCGGCGATCTCAAATCCGGCTCGGTCAAGCTTACCGATCTCGGCAAGAAGGCTCCCGCTGCCGACACGCAGAAGAAAATCGACGAAGTCAAAGCTCTTCTCGAATCCGGCAAGCTTCATGTATTCGACACCTCTACATTCACCGTTGACGGAAAGAAGCTTGACTCTTACCTTGCCGATGTAGACACCGACGAAAACTACGAAAAGGACACCGAGGTAATCAAGGACGGTTACTTCCACGAGTCCGAGTACCGTTCGGCTCCTTACTTTGACATCAGAATTGACGGCATCAATTTCCTTAACGAGAAATATTGATTTTACAGAAAACAATTAAAAATGGGCGGAGAATAACTTCTCCGTCCCATTTTGGTTTATAACTTTCGGGCTTGACTTAGAGATTTATTGAGGAGGTTACCGTGAGCGATCCGATTAACAGCGAAATCCGCAAAAATACCGCTTCCGGAAAGGATGTTGTCCTCGAAATGAGGAACATAACAAAATCGTTCGGGAGCATCATAGCGAACAAAAATGTCGATCTTACGGTTTACAGGGGTGAAATTCTTGCCATTCTGGGAGAAAACGGATGCGGCAAGACCACTCTTATGAATATGATTTCCGGAATATACTATCCGGACAGCGGCGAGATATACATAAACGGAGAAGAGGTTGTCATTAAATCTCCGAAGGATGCCTTCAGGTACAAAATAGGTATGATACACCAGCATTTCAAGCTGGTTGACGTTTTTTCGGCAAGCGAAAACATAGTTCTCGGCGTAAATGACGGCAAAAAATACAACATAAAGAATGTCAACAACCGTGTGCGGGAGATTGCCGACAGATACGGATTCAACATTGATCCGAAAAAGAAGATTCACGAGATGTCGGTTTCCGAAAAGCAGACGGTCGAAATAATCAAGGTTCTTTACCGCGGTGCGGACATACTCATACTTGACGAGCCGACGGCGGTTCTGACCCCACAGGAGACCGAAAAGCTTTTCGATGTTCTCAGAAAAATGCGTGATGACGGAAAATCGATCATCATCATCACGCACAAGCTTCATGAGGTGCTTGCCATATCCGACCGTGTTGAGGTATTGCGCAAGGGCGAGCACATTGCAACCGTGAATACCTCCGAAACCTCCGAATCCGAACTCACCGAAATGATGGTGGGAAAGAAAATCTCACTGAACATCGAACGCACCGAACCGAAGAATCCCGAACTGCGTCTTGCGGTAAAGGGACTTTCCGGCAAGGACGCCGAAGGAACCGACATACTGAAAAACATTTCGTTTGAGGCATACTCGGGCGAGATACTCGGCATAGCGGGAATCGCCGGAAGCGGTCAGCGTGAGCTTCTCGAAGCCATCGCCGGACTTCAGCATCCCGAGAGCGGAGATATCATATTCCACAATCCCAAAAAGAACAAGCCGGTCACTTTCTTCCACAAAGATCTGCACCGTGTAAAGGAACTTGCAGCCAAGGGTGCGTTCCATTACGAAGACGGAAGTGCGGTCAGCTTTTCCGGCATGAGCAACAAAAAAATCCGTGAACTTGTGAACAGCGGCAAGGTTTTATTCAACGAAGATGAGATAATCGACCTGCGCGACAAAACTCCGCTCCAGATAAAGGAACTCGGCATACGTCTGTCGTTTGTACCCGAAGACCGTCTCGGTATGGGTCTTGTCGGGAACATGGACATTGTTGACAACATGATGCTCCGCAGTTACAGAAAGGGCAAGTCGGTTTTTGTTGACCGCAGCAAGCCCGACATACTTGCGGGTGAGATCATAAAGGAACTTGACGTTGCCACTCCCTCCGCACACACACCTGTTCGCAGACTTTCGGGCGGCAATGTTCAGAAGGTACTTGTCGGACGTGAAATTGCGGTTGCACCGAAGGTTCTTATGGTTGCATATCCTGTCCGCGGTCTTGATATCAACTCCTCCTATCTTATCTACAATCTTCTCAACAAACAGAAGGAAAACGGTGTAACAATCATATTTGTCGGCGAGGATCTTGACGTTCTCATCGAACTTTGCGACCGCATACTCGTTCTCAATTCCGGAAAGGTAATGGACATCGTGGACGGACGCAAAGCAGGAAAAGAAGAAATCGGGTTTCTGATGACCAAAACGGACACATATGCGGCAAACAATTCCGAAGAGGAGGCAAAGATCAATGGAAACAACTGAAAACAAGGTACGCGAACCGCTTTTTCATATAGCAAAGCGTGCCTACATTCCGTGGTACAAGGCATGGTGCATACGGCTTATCGCCATCCTTGCGGCTTTTATCATCTGCGGTATTCTTTCATTTATTGTTATCGGTGCTTCTCCTCTCGACTTCTATTCTGCACTGCTTAAAGGTTCGCTCGGCTCACAGCGCAAGATATGGAAATTTCTGAAGGACGCCGCCGTGCTTCTCTGCATTTCGCTTGCGGTCACTCCCGCATTCAGAATGAAATTCTGGAACATCGGAGCCGAGGGTCAGACGCTCATGGGCGCACTTGCAACGGCGGCATGTATGTTCTATCTCGGAGGAAAACTTCCAGACGCTCTGCTTCTGGTAGTAATGTTTGTTTCCGCAATTGTCGTCGGCAGCATCTGGGGTACCATCCCGGCGATATTCAAGGCGATATGGAATACGAACGAAACGCTTTTCACCCTTATGATGAATTACGTTGCCACCTGCATCGTATCATACTTCCTTATCATATGGACTCCGAACGGATCAAGTTCGCTCGGTGTTCTTCCGGACGGACATCTTCCGATAATCGGAAACGAATATCTGCTTATAATACTCATCACAGTATTCATTGCAATTGCGATGTACATTTACCTTTATTACAGCAAGCACGGGTACGAGATATCGGTTGTCGGCGAGAGCTACAAAACCGCGTGCTACATAGGAATTGACGTTAAAAAGGTAATTATACGCACCATGATCCTCTCGGGAGCACTTTGCGGTCTTGCCGGATTTCTGATCGTAAGCGGACTTGACCATTCGGTAACCACCGAAACGGTCGGCGGCAGAGGCTTTACCGCGATAATGGTTTCATGGCTTGCGAAGTTCAACCCGGCTGTTATGGCACTGACCTCTCTGTTCATTGTTTTTCTGAGTCAGGGTTCGGCACAGGTATCGCAGAATTTCGATGTCAGCCCGGCTTTCCCGGACATGATAACCGGCATAATACTTTTCTTTATCATAGGCTGCGAATTCTTCATACAGTACAAAATCAATTTCCGCTCCCGCAAAAATGGAGGTAAAAAGTAATGGACAAGCTGATAAATTATCTTCTGAGCGCAATTCCGCTCGGTATGACCTTTCTTTACGGCTCCACGGGCGAAATCATAACCGAAAAAGTCGGACAGCTGAATCTCGGGCTTCCCGGAATAATGTGTGTCGGTGCGGCAGGCGGCTGCATGACACTTCAGCTGTTGTCCGGGACTTCCCTTCCCGGAGTGTTGGTAGTCACAATTGCGATCATAGCGTCGTTCCTTTCCGCCGCCGCAATGGGTCTGATATACAGTTTTCTTACGGTTACGCTTCATGCAAATCAGAATGTGACGGGTCTTGCACTGACGACCTTCGGTGTCGGAACCATGAAGTTTATCATGTCAAAGATCACGGCAATGGCATCCGCTTCGGGAACGAGATATCTTTACGCGATAAAATATTTCCGTTTTCCGTTTGCGGACAACACAACCTTCAAATACTGCGGCGTTATGGTTTTTCTTGCAATAATCATTGCGATTGTAACGTCATTTGTTCTTAACAGAACGAGAGTGGGTCTGCATCTTCGTGCGGTCGGAGAAAATCCTGCCACGGCGGATGCAATGGGCATAAATGTTACCGCATACAAATATGTCGCAACTCTTGTGGGAAGCGGAATCGCGGGACTCGGCGGTCTGTTCTACATCATGGACTATGCCGGCTCGCAGGAAGCCTATCTCGGCATTTCGGCACTCGGCTGGCTCTCGATTGCGCTCGTTATATTCACGCTGTGGAAGCCGGTCGTAAGCATCTTCGGTTCATCGCTCTTCGGCATGCTTTATGTTGCGGGCTCCTACATTCCGAGCATAAAAGAACTTCATGTCAGCATGAAAGCCACTCCCATACTTGACATGCTTCCTTACGTCGTAACAATAATTGTTCTGATTATCACCAGTGCCACAAAGAAAAAAGAAAATCAGCCGCCCGCATCTCTCGGTCTTTCGTATTTCCGTGAGGAAAGATAAAAAAGCATAAAAAACAGCCGGCAATTACCGACTGTTTTTTTATGCTTTTCATCAGGGACGCTGACCCATACCGCCTTCAAGAGTTATTGTCTCACCGCTCATATACTTGAAATCGGGAGAAGCAAGCTGAACGCAGACGCGTCCGATCTCCTTTTCGACATCTCCGAAATGTCCCATCGGAGGCATTTTTACATTTGCCTTGAATGCGTCCGGATATGCCTTCTCAAACTTTTCAAGCTGTGCGGTCCATGCAAGCGGGCAGATAATATTGACGTTGATTCCGTCACGTCCCCACTCGGTTGCGGCAACTCTCGTCAGACCGCGGATGCCTTCCTTTGCGGCAGCGTATGCGCACTGTCCGAAATTGCCGAACAGTCCGGCTCCCGATGCAAAGTTAATGACCGTACCCTTGGTTTCTCTAAGATGAGGATAACATTCTTTCATATAGTAAAATGTTGCGTAAAGTCCGGAATAAACAGCCAGATCGAACTGTTCGGTGGTGTGATCGGCGAGCGTTACGCCGGATGCCGATGCCTGTGCGTTGTTGATAAGCACATCTATTCTTCCGAATTCATCGATTGCCGCCTTGACAACCTTTGCAACAACAGCCTCATTATCGGCTCCCGCT
>CALBLD010000183.1 GCA_937895775.1 uncultured Clostridia bacterium | reverse complement strand
AAAAATAATCAGAGGAATAGGCGGACTTTTTTTCGTTGACACCCCGGGCGGGGTCATTCCCTGCCGTGCGCGGGGCAGATTCCGTCACGACCGAAACTTTTTGCAGGTCGGCGACAATGTCGCGGTCGGAATCGGTGAACAGGGTGAAAACACAATAGAGACCGTTATTCCGCGAAAGAACAGCCTTATAAGACCGCCTCTTGCCAATCTCGATCTTATATTTGTCGTCATCCCGTCGGCGGCACCGACGCCCGATCTGCCGACCGCTGACAAGCTGACCGCAATTGCGGTACACAACCGCATATCACCTGCAATCGTCATAAGCAAATGCGGTATTGATACGCAGAGTGCGGAGCATATCCGATCGATATACTCAAAAAGCGCAATGCCCGTCTTTGTCACCGATGCCGTAGACGGCATCGGGATCGACAGGCTGAGCATGTTCATTGAAAATCAGCCGTGCGGCAGCATTTCGGCATTTGCGGGAGCGTCCGGTGCAGGCAAATCGACTCTGCTCAATGCGCTTTTTCCGGAGCTTACTCTTGAAACCGGGGCGGTCAGCGAAAAAACCGAGCGCGGTCGGCACACAACGCGCAAAGTTGAGCTGTTCCCAATCGGCAGCGGATACATTGCCGATACTCCCGGCTTTACCATGCTCGATTTCAAACGATTTGATTTTTTCACCAAGGACGATCTCACGGGCGCATTTCCCGAATTTCTGCCTTACATCGGAAAATGCAGATACAGAAAATGCACACACACGAAGGAGGACGGCTGTGCGATACTTGAGGCGGTCTCGGACGGTCGCATAGCTTCCGAAAGGCACCAAAGCTATCTTGATCTTTTTGAAACGCTGAAGGACAAGCACGACTGGGACAAAAAGCGGTAACATTTTTTGCCTGCCGCCGTATAATGGTAAGGAAAGGAATGGTGTCGCCATGAAAATAATTACCATAAAAGCCAAGGGTATATTCCGACCGATCCTGAAAAAAATTTTCAGAATCTGACACACATATATGGGGGAGAACGACGGTTCTCCCCTTGTTTTTTTATTGCATTATACAAATGGCACAAATCTTTGCGGCAAACGCCCTTCTTTTTTTCCCGAAAAGCTCTTGACGGAGCGAAAAAAATATGATACAATCCGGATATGGAGTGGCAAGGGTCACAGAAACACCGACCTGCCGCTGCCG
Organism: uncultured Clostridia bacterium; assembly: GCA_937895775.1. Classification (GTDB taxonomy): domain Bacteria; phylum Bacillota; class Clostridia; order Oscillospirales; family CAG-272; genus CAKSQF01. Next base: position 1,431 of record CALBLD010000183.1, on the reverse strand, counting down.
GAAAATTCTTTGTGACTGACGGATCGCAGAGTACTGCATGGGAGCAAAGGATTATAAACGCCGACCGTCTGGGCACAGTTAGATTCATCTATGGACTGACTGCGCCCTTTTTGTTTTTGAGAGGAGTTTGTCATGAAAAAAGTTGCAATCATTATGGGAAGCGACAGCGATCTGCCGACGGTACAAAAAGCTGCCGACACACTCGCCTCCCTCGGAATCGGATTTGAAATCCACATTTATTCGGCGCATCGGACCCCGGACGAAGTCAGAGAATTTGCACTGTCCGCACGCAAAAACGGATTCGGTGTCATTATCGCCGCGGCGGGAATGGCGGCGCATCTTGCGGGAGCGGTTGCGGCTTCGACCACTCTCCCGGTCATCGGTATTCCGATAAAAACAGCATATCTCGGCGGCATTGACGCTCTGCTCTCAACTGTGCAGATGCCCTCCGGCATCCCCGTTGCCACAGTTGCGATTGACTCTGCGGTAAATGCCGCCCTTTTATCTGCCGAAATTCTTGCCGTAAGCGACGAAGAGGTTGCGGAAAGGCTTGAAAAAAGACGCAGTGACGATATGAAAAAGGTACTTGAGAAGGATGCCGCTCTTCAGGCACAGTTCAACAGATAAAACGAAAGGAAGGTCACAAAAATGAAAAAAGGAAATCTGCTCTACGAAGGAAAAGCCAAAAAGGTATATGCAACCGACGATCCGTCGCTGGTGATCGTATCCTACAAAGATGACGCGACAGCGCTTGACGGTCTGAAAAAAGGCTCGATAAGCGGCAAGGGCGTTATCAACAACAAAATGTCCGACTACTTGTTTGAGCTTCTCGAAAAGGAGGGGGTTCCGACTCACTTTGTCAGTGAGCTGAATGACAGAGAGGCTCTTGTCAGAAAGGTATCGATAGTTCCGCTCGAAGTAATTATACGCAACATTTCGGCGGGATCGTTTTCAAAACGCTACGGCGTTGCCGAGGGCATCGTCTTTACCGAACCCACAATTGAATTTTCATACAAGAACGACGAACTTCACGATCCGCTTATCAACGAATACCATGCACTTGCGCTCGGACTTGCCACCAAGGAAGAAATCGACAGGATAAAGGCTCTTGCCTTTAAGGTCAACAGTATTCTTAAAGACTATTTCAAGAAACTCAATGTGAAGCTTGTGGATTTCAAGCTCGAATTCGGCAGACTGCCCGACGGCAGTATCGTCCTTGCGGACGAAATATCGCCCGATACCTGCCGCTTCTGGGACGCAGATACAAACGAAAAACTCGACAAGGATCGCTTCAGACGTGACATGGGCGGTGTTGAGGACGCATACCGCGAAATGATGAAGCGTGTTTTCGGCAAGTGATACGGAGGTCGCCTATCCTATGAGCAGTTTGAGAGAAGAGTGCGGAGTTTTCGGAATATATTCGCCCGAAAG
>CALBLD010000182.1 GCA_937895775.1 uncultured Clostridia bacterium | reverse complement strand
TTTTTTGACCTTGTTTATATACTCATCCGCAAGGTTAATTCCGCCGGTAAATGCGGTTGTGCCGTCAATTACAGTGATTTTTCTGTGGTCGCGGTTATTCATTACCGCCGAAAGAAACGGCTTGAAGGGGTTAAAAACAACGCATTTGATACCGTATGATTCGATCTGCCTGTAATAATCATCCGGAAGCTTGAACATGCAGCCGACATCGTCGTATATCAAACGCACGTCTACACCGCATGCCGCTTTTTCTTTGAGTATATCAAGGATTTTTCCCCACATCTCTCCTTCTTCAATTATGAAATATTCCATAAAAATGAAGTGTTCGGCTTTTGACAGCTTGTCAAGTAAAACGGAAAAATTAACATCACCGAGAGGAAAATATTCAGTCAGTGTATTTTTATAAACAGGAAAGCCGCTTTTTGAAAGATAGCGGCACTGACCGGCTATGTGACCGTTGATACCCTCAAGTTCGTTTAATACTTCGCTGTCATCGGTGTTGAATTCCGAGGTAAGCTCATCGGCTTTTTTGTACAGGAATTTTTTATCACGTATGGGATGTTTGATTCCGAACATCAGATAAATTACGCCGCCGAACAGAGGAAAAATTAAAATAGGAACAACCCAGGCAAGCTTTACGCTCGGATTTGACTCGGAATTTATAACATGAGCGACAACAAGGAAGGATATCACTTTTAAAAGTGTATAAAGAATAATGTTGTAGTTTCCTGCTGCAAACAGTATGTAAATGAGGTAAGCGAGTTGCAGCAAAATGGCAAGCGCAACAAGAAAAACTCTTCCGTGTGTGTTTTTAAACAATTTCATACAATCAACCCAATTTGTTTGTCTTTGCCTGATATTATATACTGTAAATCGTCAAAAGTCAATATTTATTCTTATGAAAGCCGAAATGGTGTATAAAAAACTTGACAAAATGACATGTTTTTGATATAATATCCGCATATCGCAATTATATAGGGGTGATATTTTGATACAAATTGCTGTTCTCGGTTTCGGGACAATCGGAAGCGGTTTATACGACGCTCTTGAAAAGGGTTACAATCTGATTTGCAAAGAGTTGCAGGATTGTATAAATATAAAATATATTCTTGATTTGCGTGATTTTCCGGATCATCCGCTTTCAGATCGTGTTGTGCACGATTTCAATGTGATACTCTCGGATCCCGAGATAAAGATAGTCTGCGAAACAATGGGCGGAACAAAGCCCGCATTCGAATATTCGCTTTCCTGTCTTTGCGCAGGGAAAAATGTTGTGACATCGAATAAAGAGGTTGTCGCAAACTTCGGAAATATTCTCTGCGATGCCGCAAGGGATCACAATGTCAGGTATCTTTACGAGGCAAGCGTCGGCGGCGGCATACCGATCGTAAGATCGATCAAAACAGCACTTGCGGGCGATGAAATATTTGAAATCAACGGCATTCTTAACGGGACCACAAATTATATCCTTACCGAGATGGAAAAGCACGGCAAATCAATGCACGAGGCTCTTCTTGAAGCTCAGAAGCTCGGTTATGCGGAAAGAGACCCAAGTGCCGACATAAACGGGGACGATTCGACGAGAAAGATATGTATTCTTTCTGCACTGGCTTTCGGCGTTCTGATCTCTCCGTCCATGGTTTCAACCGTAGGTATAAAAAAGATTACTCAGGATGATACGTCAATTGCAAGAAAATTCGGCGCAGCCATTAAGCTTGTTGCTTCAACCAGAAAGCTTGATGACGGGAAGATCGATATCAGAGTTTCGCCATGCCTTGTCAGGGCAAGTAATCCGATTTCAATGGTTGACGGAGTCTTCAATGCTGTAATGATCGGTGCCTCCTGCGTCGGTGATGTGATGTTTTACGGACAGGGCGCCGGTTCGTTGCCTACCGCAAGTGCCGTTCTTGCCGATATAATAGATATTGCCAAGCATCTTCCGACAAAACAGCCGAAACAGGAAACATGGCAGGTAGCCGATGAAGATACGGTATGTGATGAAAGTACAGTGCCGATTACGATGTATGCGGCGGTTCAGGGTCTGCGGTCGGATGTCGAAAGAATATTTGCCGATATGATCGACAGAACGGAAATTCTGTATTCCGATCGGAAGAGCGAAATCACATCTTTCATATGCAAAAATATTTCACGCAGGGATTTTACAAATATTCTTCAAAAGGCAC
>CALBLD010000181.1 GCA_937895775.1 uncultured Clostridia bacterium | reverse complement strand
ATTCAAGCTATGCGGCAAGCGAGCTGTATGAAAACAGGCTGACGGCACTCATGTCGATCAGCAACGCAATCTCGCACATGCCGGGCGATTATATCGTGATGTCCGACTGCGACAGCATATGCAATATCGATCTTGATGATATGCTGGAGCAGCATATAAAATCGGGGGCAAAGATAACCTTTGCGGTAAAAAAGATTGAACTTACCGCCGAAAAATGCAGTAATTACAATATCATTTTTTCGGACAACGACGGGAATATCACCGATATAATCACTCACCCGAAGAACATCGAGGGTGAGATGGATATAAACATCAATATCGCGATCGCAAGCAGAAATTATCTTGAAGCGGCTCTGCTTGATGCCGCCGCACACGGATATACAAGTCTTACGCGCGATGTCGTTCTGCGCAATATCGGACGCGAATGTTTCAGGGTATATCGCTTTGACGGTTTCTTTGCAAACATCACTTCCATGAACGATTATTTCGACTGCAACATGTCGCTTCTGAATAAGGAAAACAGGGAAAATCTCTTCAAAATAAAGAACAGACCGATCCTGACAAAGGTCAGAAACAGTGCACCGACAAAATATTCGGACGACTGCACGGTCAGAAATTCGATGATCGCCGACGGCTGTGTAATAAACGGTACCGTTGAAAATTCGATCCTGTTCCGCGGAGTAAAGGTAGGCAAGGGAACGGTTGTCAGAAATTCGATCCTGTTTCAGGACACAACGACAGGCGAAAATGTCACGCTCAACTGCGTGATTGCCGATAAAAACGTGGTTGTAAGAGACGGAGTGATGCTGTCGGGACACAGTACGATGCCTTTATATATTGACAAGGGCAAGCTGATCTGAACAATTATTTGAAAGAAGGTAATTATATGAAAATACTGTATGTCGGCGGAGAAGCGGTTCCTTTCGTATCAACCGGCGGACTCGGTGACGTGCTGGGTTCGCTTCCGGCTGCTATCGCAAAAGAGAGCAGTGAGAACGATGTGAGGGTGGTCATACCGCTCCATTCGAAAATTCCGTCGGTATGGAAGGATAAGATGACTGTTGCCGCGTCATTTGACGTGCATCTTGCGTGGCGTGTCCAGCATGCCGATATCATGAAGCTTGAAAAGGACGGCGTTGTATATTATTTTGTTGCAAACGATTATTATTTCAGCAGGAACAATGTTTACGGCGAATATGACGACGGTGAAAGATACGCTTTCTTCTGCAAGGCGGCTGTTGAGATGCTCCCGAGAATCGGATTTACTCCCGACGTGCTTCATGCCAACGATTGGCAGGCGGCACTGTCGATAATATATTTGCGCAAGCAGCAGAACTATCCGAATACGAGAACCGTGTATACGATACACAACATCGAATATCAGGGAAAGTTCCCGACGGCGATTCTCGGAGACGTTTTCTCGCTCTGGAACACCGATCTGCCCGAGCTTGAGTATGACGGATGCATAAATCTGACAAAAGGTGCTATCGTCTGCTGTGACAAGCTGACAACGGTCAGCCAGCGTTACAGCGAGGAAATACGTACCCCCTATTACGCATACGGTCTTGCCGATATAATTTCCGCATACGCAGGAAAGACCTGCGGCATAGTGAACGGTATCGATACCGATTATTATAACCCCATGACCGACCCGGTGATCTGCGGCGGACATTACAGCGCGAAATATCATACGTTTTCGGGTAAGGCGGGCAATAAGGCTGCTCTCCAGAAGGAGCTTGGTCTGCCCGTTGATCCGGACAAGCCGCTTATCGCGATGGTAACAAGGCTCGTTCCCCCGAAAGGACTTGACCTTGTACGCGCCATGCTCGGCGAGATAATGCAGGGAGAGTCGCAGTTTGTCGTACTCGGAACAGGCGAGCATGATTACGAAGAATATTTCAGAGGTCTTGAAAATTATTATCCCGATAAGGTAAGAGCCCTGCTCAGGTTCGACAAGGAGCTTTCGAGAAAGATATATGCCGGAGCCGATGTTTTCCTCATGCCGAGCCAGTCGGAGCCGTGCGGACTTTCGCAGATGATAGCCTGCCGCTACGGTGCGGTACCGGTCGTAAGAGAGACCGGCGGACTGTACGATACCATCAAAGCGTTTGATGAAACCACGGGCGAGGGCAACGGCGTGACATTCTACGCTTTCTCTCCCTACGAGATGAAGGACGCAGTCGGACGCGCGCTGAAATATTATTATGAAAAGCCGCTCTGGAAAAAGCTTGTGAAAAACGCAATGAACAGCGATTTTTCGTGGAGTGCGTCGGCGAAAAAGTACATGGAAATGTACAATTCGATGTTCTGACGACATTGCCGCAGGACATCGGAACAAACGAAAATATAAGTATTCCCGCAATACAAGCAATGCCGTTTATGCGGCATTGCTTTGCTTGTTGATACTGCTTAAGTATAAAAGGAAGATTGCTTTGGCGACATTCTGCATATAATAATAAAGAACGGATGCGTCGCGCAAAGACAAGTCGGAAAGGAAATTAAAATGGAAAAAAAGCCGGAAATAAAGGGTGAAAAGATACCCGAAAAGGTAAAAACGGTCAAAATGACAAAGAAGGCGGTCAAACAATCGAAGGAGCTTTCTCTCCGCCGCGAAATAACCGATAAACTGTCGAGATATTTCGGAACGACCCCCGAGGAGGCAAACCCCGATCAGATATACAAGGCGGTAATTCTGTCGGTGAAGGATATTCTGTCGCATAAGCGTACCGAATTCAAACAGAACGTCAAAAATCAGGAAGGCAAAAAGGTATACTACCTGTGCATGGAATTTCTGATCGGCAAGTCGCTGAAAAACAATCTCATGAATCTCGGGATCGAGAAGGAGTACGCGCGTATACTTGAATCGTGGGGATACAACATAAACGATCTGTATGAGCATGAAGACAATCCGGGACTCGGTAACGGAGGTCTCGGCAGACTTGCCGCCTGCTTTATGGATGCTCTCACCACACTTGATTATTCGGCAACAGGGTTTTCAATACTTTACGAATACGGTCTTTTCAAGCAGAAGATAGTTGACGGCCAGCAGATCGAGCTGCCCGATATATGGATGCCCACCGGAGAGTGCTGGCTCGTCCCGAGGACCGATAAGACCTGCACCGTCCGTTTCGGCGGCAATGTCACCGAAAAATGGGATAACGGCAAATGCGAGATAATCCATACCGATTATACCGAGGTTCAGGCTGTCCCTTACGATATGATGATATCGGGTGCCGATTCGGAGGCGGTCAATTCGCTGCGCCTCTGGAAAGCCGTAAAGACAAATCAATTCAATATGGGACTGTTTTCGCAGGGCGACTACTTCCGCGCAATGGAGGAATCGAACAAGGCGGAAATCATTTCAAAGGTTCTCTATCCCGCGGACGATCACGAGGGGGGCAGAACTCTGCGCCTGAAACAGCAGTACTTCCTTGTCTGTGCGTCGCTTCAGTCGATCATCGCCGATCATCTGCGCAGCTACGGCACGCTTGAAAATTTTGCAGACAAGGTTGCGATCCACATAAACGACACCCATCCGGCACTGGTTGTTCCGGAGCTTATCCGCATCCTCATGGATACCTATTCCTATTCGTGGGAGGCGGCATGGGATACCGTTATCAAAACCGTGTCGTATACCAATCATACGGTGCTTCCCGAGGCACTTGAAACATGGGATGAGGGACTTTTCAAATATGTCATGCCCCGTATACATCAGATAGTATGCGAGATCAACCGCCGTTTCTGCGCCGATCTCTGGAACCGCTATCCGGGTGACTGGGACAGGATCACCCACATGTCGATAATCGCGAACAATCGCGTAAAAATGGCAAATCTGTCGGTCGTCGGTTCGCATACGGTGAACGGCGTTTCAAAACTCCATTCGGATATACTCAAAA
>CALBLD010000180.1 GCA_937895775.1 uncultured Clostridia bacterium | reverse complement strand
TCACCGATTTATCGACATCGAAAAGTGCCTTCGGAACAACGCCTCTGTTTCCGAACACCGACGACGACGCAAGAGCTTTTCCGAGATTGCCCGCACCGACTATTACGGCATTATATGCTTTATCCGCACCGAGGATACTGCTTATTTCCCCGAAAAGACGTTTTACGCTGTATCCGTATCCCTGCTGTCCGAAACCTCCGAAGCAGTTGAGATCCTGCCTTATCTGCGAAGCGGTCACTCCCATCAGCGACGCCAGCTCTCCCGAGCTTATACGAAGCACATTTTCGGAAAGCAATTCCCGCAGATAGCGATAATATCTCGGCAGGCGGTTTATAACCGCCTCCGACGGCATACTTTTTTCCTCTTTTTCCCGTATCATGTGAGTTCCTTCCATTCGTCCGTTATCGGTATTGTTTCTCTTTGTGCATTTCGACCGAACAAAAAAATATCGGTCTGCTTTGCATTTTAAAAAATTTTTCTGTCATTGCCGCAAAACAAATCCACAGCTTTATCGACTTTTCCACAGTCTTAATCGTTCATATACGGTCGTCAGACACCAAAGCTTTGTCGAAAAGAGCTGTTTTATGGCGTTTTTCCACACTTTCCACAGAGTTTCCCACAGTTTTGCACATGGTTCGAAGTCCGCAATTTTTTCGTCGGTGCCAAAAACACGTTGCTCCGGCGGCTGTTTTCCGGGGACTTTCGGATGTCAATATGACGATTTTTTCGTGCAATCCGCAGAATCAGAAAACCGACTTCCCGGCGGTCGCCTTCGCATTCAGACTGCTGTTTGCAAGATGCCCTTCGTGATATTCGAAAAAAGCCTGTGCGGCTATCATCGCACCGTTGTCACCGCAAAGCGGAACCGACGGCATATACAGCTTCACGCCGTGTTCGCGGCAAAAATCGCCGATTCTTCGTCTGAGATGAGAATTTGCGGCGACACCTCCGGCAAAAACCAACCGTTCAAAGCGATAATTCTTCCACGCCGCCTCAAGCTGGGTCGTAACCGAATCGCAGACAGCTTTCGTGAATGATGCGGCAACATCCTCGCGGCAGACAGGCTCACCTTTCTGAGCGCATCCGTTCAGATAATTCATAACCGCCGTTTTCAGTCCGCTGAAACTGAAATCAAAGCTTCCGCGCAAGGCAGCCGACGGAAACGTGATCGCATCCGGATTGCCTGCCGATGCAAGTCTGTCCATTTCGGCACCGCCGGGATAAGGAAGCCCCAGTCTGCGCGCCGATTTGTCAAACGCCTCGCCCACTGCGTCATCCCTTGTTCTTCCCACCGGTACAAACTCGGTCGGGGTCTTCACATAGGTAAGTGAGGTATGTCCGCCCGACGCCACCAATGCAAAAAAAGGAGCCTTAAGGTCGGGGTTTTCATAGTACGCCGCCGCAGCGTGACCTTTTACATGATTCACTGCGATAAGCGGCTTGTTATACGACAGGGCAAGTCCCTTTGCAAAATTGACCCCTACAAGCAGTGCGCCGACAAGTCCGGGGGTAGCGGTAACCGCCACCGCATCGATATCCTTCATTGTCATACCCGCCGCCGACAGTGCCTCGTAGCAAAGTCCGGATATCGCCTCGGTATGCGCTCTGCCCGCAATTTCGGGAACCACGCCGCCGTAAAGGGCGTGCGTTGCGATCTGGGTCGCGGTTTTATTTGACAGTATTCTCCTGCTTTCGCCGCTGTCGCCGAGAAGCTCGGCAACTGCGACAGAGGTTTCGTCACAGGATGATTCAAAAGCAAGTATTATCATAAAACAGCCTCAGTCTACCTATTGAACCGCCCTTCACTTATGAAGACGGTTTTTCTGAAAATATCTGTGTGCAAAAAGGGTCGAAACAAAGATCACGAGCGTGCATGCCGCAATCGAAAGCGGGTAGGACAGCCACGCATTTCCGACCGCCTTATAAAGGCAGAAAAACGGCATAAACAATGTCGGCAGATAGTTTATCTCTCCGAAGATCAGCACAACGGCATGGATCGGCAGAGCGAAAACCGCCGATGCAAGAAGCTGTGCGGGAAGCTCGTGAACAAGCAGATCGCGTGCGTCAGAGCCGAAGCTGTAATCTTCAAAATCGACTTTGGAAAGATACAGATTTCTCAGAAATCCGTTTCTGAAAACGGTAACCGCAATCACCGCAAGGCAGAGTGCAAAGCAGAGCAGATACGATATGTTTTCCGCTACCCTCGCAGCTGCGGGAGCATTTGCCGAAAGTTCGGAAAAAAGTCTCGCAAAGAAAAGCGAAAACACGAATCTGAAAAATATTCCCGCAACATTGCCGACCGCAATCAATGCAAGCGAGCCGACAAAGGCAAGCGGAAATCCCTTCATCCCGCCGCCCGTTTTATTTTCATTCAGCTTATCTTCCATACGTTCAAACCTTTTTCGTCATGATTATCGCATCCTCGGTCGGATGACTGTAATATTTTTTTCGTCTGCCGCAGGCTGTAAATCCATGCTTTTTATACAACGATGCGGCGGGCAGATTCGACTGCCGCACTTCAAGAAAAAAATCGGTCACTCCCTGCCCCAGAGCCGAATCGATATAGCTCTTCATCAATGCTTCTCCCGCACCGCGGCGTCTGTACTCCGGCGAGATCGCAATATCGCAAAGCTCGCTTTCTGGTGCGATCACCGACCAGACGGCAAAGCCTACGACAGTATCGGTATCGGAATCGACCGCAACAACCGTTGTAAGCGAACTGTCGTTTATCGCAAAAGCGAACGCACTTTCCGACCACGGGTCGGAAAATGACTCGGTTTCGGTTTTCAGAATCGCCCCGATATCTTCGTTTACCGCTTCACGCACGGTTATCATTCCGAACCGTCCTTTTCACTGCTGCCGAAAAAGACATCGAGCATCTGCGAATCCGCCTTCACGAACTGCTCTCTCTGCGGCATGTATATATAATATTCGCCGAGTTCTTCGTTTCTGTAAAGATAAAGCACAAGCTGCATCCATGTGTATTCGGAGGATGTGACCCGTATCTCTCTGAAAAGATCCGCACCGGTATGTGCCGACGTACCGAACAGATTCTCCGCACTGTTATCGAGAAAGCCGTCCGGGAAGAACAGCTTCGCCTCCATCGAACTCTGACCTATCGTAACGCCCGACGTCGTGCAGAAGTATACAAGCTCGGGGTTAAAATTTTCTACCGTCGGAAGCGTGACCTTTTCTTTGTTGTAATAGAGTCTCATTCCGTGATCTTTGTCGGTTGAAAGCCACTCGCCCGCACTGCAAAGAATCATTCTGGAATTTCCGTCCTTATCGGTCACCCTCGTGCCGACACGGAACAGCTTGTTTTTATCCGATCTTGCATATGCCGGGTCTGATATTACCGCAGACGCCTGATAGTACGCCGGAGCGGGCAGATAGCATATGCCGTTTTTTTCATCCGAATAGCTTCCGTCGGTCCGGTTATAAACAAAGACCTGCTGTTTCGAATTTGCTATCATATCCCTGAAAACATAGACCCAGAGCAGACAGCCGCCGACGATCAGCACTATTATGCCGATCACGATGATCCACGGAACCGGATTTATTTTATTGTTCCCGCTTTTTGTTTTTGCGCTTTTCATACAGAAGTATTATACCTTCCCCGCTTATAATCAGTAGCCGAACCTGCCGGTAAGACTGTCGTCGTTCTTTATCCACTCGGATACCCTGACGACATTGAAGTCGTCGCGCGATACCCTGAAGACCACAGTTGCTATTCCCGCATTGATTATCATTCTTTTGCACATCATGCACGAACACACATCGGGAACAAGTTCCCCGGTTTTGCTGTCGATTCCGGTTATGTAGAGGGTTGAATCTATCATGCGGTCGCGCGACGCATTTATTATCGCATTCGCCTCGGCGTGCACCGATCTGCACATTTCATAGCGTTCGCCTCTCGGTATACCGAGCTTGTCTCTCATGCAGAAGCCTATGTCACAGCAGTTTTCTCTTCCGCGGGGAGCTCCGTTGTAGCCTGTCGCAATGATCGCATCGTCTTTTACGATTATTGCCCCGTACTTTTTGCGCAGACAGGTCGATCTGTTTGCCACGGTTTCGGCAATATCGAGATAATAGTTTATCTTGCTTCGTCTTTCACGCACGTTCTGTATCATTTCATCGGTTACCACTATGACATCCTCCGTTTTTCGACACATATTTATATTTCGTTTATTATATAACAGATGAAGTACAAAATCAAGTATATTTCACCCGAATTTATTATTTTGTTACAAAAAAGCAATGAAACAGCCGTATCGGCTGCTCCATTGCTTTCATTATACCCCCTCAAGATCAAAAGGCGGCGTATATTCTTCTTTTGCCGAGCTTTTTTCCTGAAAATAGCCGCAAAATCCCGCTTTTTCAAGCACCGCGGCGACCGATTCGTACTCAAATGTCGTAAGTCTTCTCGACGGACCGCCGCCACCCGTCGGGGTATACTGCGACATCAGCGAAACAAGTATTTCGGTGCTGTCAAACATTTCGGCAAGCCTTTTTATCACCTTTATCGAATCGTTTCTGTGTCCCGGCAGGACGAGATGCCTCACAAGTGTTCCTTTTACGAGAATTCCGTCCGAAAATGTCGGCTTCCCGGTCTGCCTTGCCATTTCGGAAATCGCCTTCTCCGCAACTTCACGATAACGGGGAGCGTCCGCATATTTTTCGGACAGTGTATCGTCGTAAAATTTGAAATCGGGCAGATACACATCGACGATACCGTCAAGCGCGGAAAGCATTTCGGGACTTTCATAGCCGGAGCAATTGAAAACAATCGGCACAGTAAGCTCGTCCTTTATGTCCGACAGAATCGGCAGTATCAGCGGAAGCTGGTGATCGGCGGTAACGAGGTTTATATTGTGCGCTCCCGCCGCCTTAAGCTCAAAGCATATCTCTCTGAAACGATCGGCTGTTATGTCGGTGCCGAAACACCCCGTGCTTATTTTTTTGTTCTGACAAAAGACACAGCCGAGAGAACATCCCGAAAAGAATATCGTACCCGATCCCCTTGTTCCCGATATGCACGGCTCCTCCCAGAAATGAAGTGCCGCACGTGCAATTTTTATTTTGTCCCCGACTCCGCAGATACCGACAGACACGGTTCTGTCGGCACCGCACCTTCTCGGGCAGAAGGTGCAATGTCTGAGCATATCGGAATACATAGCCCGTCCTCCCGCAAAATACAGTCTGTTATCATATCAAAAAACGGGAATCCGCAAGGACTCCCGCCGTCAAACCGCCGCACCCGTCCGCGGATGCATACGGTACCGCTTCTGTTGTAAAAGCCGTACCCGGCTGAAAAAAATTATCGCCTTCCCTGCGGGGAAGGCTCTATTTATACAGCGCAATCTGCTGTTGGGGTGAGATGTGGGGTTCGAACCCATGACCTCCAGGGCCACAACCTGGCGCTCTAACCAGCTGAGCTAATCCCACCATGTATAGGAAGCAAATCACGCCTGATAGCGATGGCGCCCCCGGGGGGATTCGAACCCACGACCACCTGCTTAGAAGGCAGGTGCTCTATCCAACTGAGCTACGGAAGCATAATGGAGCGGGTGATGGGAATCGAACCCACGCAGCCAGCTTGGAAGGCTGGAATTC
>CALBLD010000179.1 GCA_937895775.1 uncultured Clostridia bacterium | reverse complement strand
CACGGCGGGGATATTCGTCAAGCGGAATATTGAATTTTTCGATAAGGTCTTCCCTGCCTGCCTTGATATAGAAGGGATTATATTCGGCGTTATGCTCACTGCTCTCCGTGCAGTAGTATCCGAGCTTATCGATATAGTCAAATCTGACCATATCCCAATGTTTTTCTTTTGCATTCTTTTCCTTTGCGAGGCGGCGGATCAGAGGATAAAGGTCGTTCCCTTCTTTATCCTTTATTTCAAGCAGCCATGCCATATGGTTGATACCTGCGATCTTCGAAATATGACCGTCATATTTATCCTGCAGACCGAGGTTATCGAACAGATGTCTTACGCAGACCTGAACGCTGTGGCAAAGACCGACAGTCTTTATCCCGGTATATCTCTGCATGTATCCCGAAAGAATCGCCATCGGGTTTGTATAGTTCAAAAACCATGCGTCAGGGCAAACTTCTTCCATATCGCGTGCGAAATCTTTCAGCACGTGTATTGTACGCATACCGCGCATTATTCCGCCGATTCCGAGTGTATCGCCGATGGTCTGGCGGAGGTTATATTTTTTCGGAATCTCAAAATCGATGATCGTGCAGGGGTCGTAAAGTCCGACCTGAATCGCATCGACAACGAAATCGGCTCCTCTGAGTGCGTCCTTGCGGTTCTCCACTCCGAGATACTTTTCAACCTTTGCTCTTCCCGCATTGAGCTTTTCGTTCATTGTTGTTATGAGCAGATAGGATTCGTCGAGTCGCGCGCCGTCAATGTCATAAAGTGCGATTTCAACGTCGTGAAATTCGTCACAAAGCATAGTGTCGCCGAGGACGTTTTTTGAAAACACGGTGCTTCCCGCACCCATAAATGTAACTTTCATTCTGTTTTCTCCTTTTGAGACAGTATCAACCGACTTTGTCGTCGGTTTATTTCAGTCAGATTATATTATACAAATCAATTAAAATCTATTGCATTATGTATCAACTATATGTTATAATGTAACTTGTAACGGCAATCGGATTGCAAAATGTAACTTTTTGTGTTATTATGTCATACGAAAGGAGTTTAATGTATGCAAGGTGTCGATCTGGTTCTTCTCAACCGTCGGTTTTCCGATCTCAATCCGCTTATCATCGGGCAGGAGCGTTGCGCCCCCGACAAATCGTTCGGACCGTTTATACGCAAGTATACGCTTATACACTACGTCGTAAAAGGCAAGGGCAGACTTTACAAGAATGGGCGGGTCTACAATGTATCAGCCGGGCAGGCGTTTATTCTGTGTCCGGGAGAGATGTCGGTTTACTCTGCCGAGCCGTCCGATCCGTGGTATTATCAATGGGTCGGATTTGACGGCAATCTGTCGAAAAAGTTCGCCGAGCTTCCGCCGGTCGTTACTTTTTCATCCAACTGGATTGGTATGATGCTCGACCGTCCGTCCGAATCGGCAATGCGCGAGTACGAGATTGCCTCTCTTCTCTTCCGCATGTACGCCGATCTCTTTGCCGACAAAAAGCACAACAATCACTATGTCCGTCGGGTCAGCGACTACATAAAGGCGCAATACATGCAGGATGTCAGAGTTGAGGATATTGCGGAACGCATGAATCTCGACAGGCGTTATCTGTCGCGCATTTTCAAGGCATCGACCGGAATGACAATACAGGAATATCTTATATCGGTCCGCATGGAGGAAGCGAAGCGAAGTCTGCGGCTCGGGTTTTCGGTATCCGAATCGGCACTTATGTGCGGATATCCCGACGTCTGCAACTTCTCGAAAATGTTCAAGAGCAAATTCGGGACAAGTCCCGGAAAATGGCGGGCGGAAAACATGACCGACAGCAGATCCGACATCGGATAGACAAGAACTTATAGTTAAATAATAAGGAAGGGTTTTATCATGAACAGCACAAAATTCAACAAAAAGAAAACGCTTGTCATAGCGCACAGAGGACTTTCGGGAATTGAGAAGGAAAACACCATGCCCGCATTCGTTGCGGCGGGCAACAGAAGCTATTTCGGGATCGAAACAGACGTTCACCGCACATCGGACGGCAGATTTGTAATTATCCACGACGACCGCACGGGCAGAGTATGCGACACCGACCTGTCGGTCGAAGGAAGCAGTTTTGACGACCTGCGCACTCTTTATCTCAACGACAGAGACGGCGGCAAAAGAATCGATCTGCGCATCCCCACGCTTGAAGAATATGTCGGAACATGCGCGCGTTACGACAAGATCGGGGTTCTTGAACTGAAAAACGATTTTACATCCGAGGATATCGGCAGAATAATCGACATTATAAAAGCGCACGGACAGCTTGACAGGATCATATTCATCTCGTTCTCCTACGAGAATCTCGTAAAGCTCCGCGGATTCCTGCCCGATCAGAAGGCACAGTATCTTGTCGGCGAATATTCGGACACGCTTCCCGAAAAGCTGAAAAAATACAACTTCGGGCTTGACATATACTACAAATCGCTCACAAAGGAAATTGTTGACCGTCTGCACTCCGAAAATATTGAGATAAACTGCTGGACGGTTGACAGCAAGGAGGACGGCGAGCGTCTTGCGGACTGGGGTGTCGATTACATCACGTCGAACATTCTCGAATAATTTATCAAAATTTTTTAATTTTTTCGAAAAAAGT
>CALBLD010000178.1 GCA_937895775.1 uncultured Clostridia bacterium | reverse complement strand
CGGAGGGCAGATCGCTTTTGTATTTCCGTATACTGCGTCTTGTTTTTATGGTTTCGAGAATAATGTCGTCCATGGTAAAAGTCACCTTTCTTTATCTTTTTTATCATTATAACACGGAAATTCGGTCATTACAATAAAAAAGCAGGATTTACACAATAAAAAACAAAAATTTTATAACACCTTTATTTGTTTTTATGGTAAAATGCAGTTGAAAAAAGTATGAAACCGGGAGGACGGATATGGACGGTAACAGAAAAGTAAAAACGGTATTTGTCGGGATCGGAGGCTACGGTGCCGCCGTACTCGGAAATCTGCTTGACAGAGACGGAGACGGTGTCGTGCGGGTGGTCGGTGCCGCAGACCCGTATGCGCAGAACTCTCCGTGCGCGCCGAGACTTGAAAAAGCGGGGGTTCCGATTTACGGGGATATGGAGGAAATGCTCGGAGACCTTTGCGGCGGCACCGACGCTCCGGAACTTGCGGTTATATCGACGCCGATACAGTTTCACAGAAGGCAGATTGAAGCGGCACTTTCCCGCGGCATAAACGTGATATGCGAAAAGCCGCTCAGCGGAGATGTAAGCGATATTGCTCCTGTCGAAGAAGCGGTCGCAAGATCGGGAAAATTTGCGGCGATAGGCTATCAGTGGAGCTTTTCGGATGCCGTATGCAGGCTGAAAAAGGATATTCTTTCGGGAGTTTTCGGAAGGGCGGTCAACATGAAGACCATGATACTCTGGCCGAGGGACAAAAAGTATTTTACCCGCTCGACCCGCTGGGCAGGGAAGCTCCGCGCGGCGGACGGTACGCAGATACTCGACAGTATTGCAAATAACGCGACGGCTCACTATATACATAATATACTGTATCTTCTCGGCGATGCTCCCGACAGCTCGGCAAGACCGGTAAGAGTCAATGCCACACTGCTTCGGACAAACGATATTGAGACCTTCGACAGCGTAACGGCGGCTTTTGAACTTGATAACGGGGCGAAGGGATTTTATGTTGCATCACACGCGACAGACGAAAATATCGATCCTGTATTTGAATATATTTTCGAAAAGGGCAGGGTGATATACCCGGACGCCGAACACAAAATAAGGGCGGTAATGAACGACGGAAGCGAAAAGGTATACGGAGACCCGTTTACCGGCGGTGCCGCCGAAAAGGTGACAAAGTGTGCGCGTGCGATAATCGACGGCAGCAATGACATCCCCTGCCCGGTGTCTGCGGCGGCGGAGCAGGTGAGATTCATATCGATGCTTCACAGCGACAACCGCATATACGACACTTCGGAGAGCGCGGTCGCCGATACACCTGAGCGGCTGTATGTAAAGGGTCTTTCACAGGCACTGAAAGAGTGTTACAAAGAAGAAAAGCTCCTTTCGCAGACCGATTATTTTGACAATATCATCAGAAAAGGGGAGGAAAGTACCGATGTGTGACAAAAAAGAGGAATTTGTCTTTGCGGCGATCGGACTTGCCCACGGTCATATTTACGCAATGTGCGACGGACTGATAAGAGCGGGCGGAAGGTTGAAATATGTTTCGGAGGAGAACGCGGGACTGCTTTCGGGATTTCTGAGAAAATATCGGGATGTTACGGTTGCCGATGAAGTCACGATTCTGTCCGACAGCGAGGTCAGGCTCGTGGCGACAGCCGACATCCCCGCAAGGAGAGCCGATCTCGGTGTCAGGGTGATGCGAGCGGGAAAAGACTTTTTTACCGACAAGGCGGCAGCTGTCGGACACGATCAGCTTGACAGACTTGAAAAAGCGATAAACGAAACCGGCAGACGCTTTTTCGTTTTCTATTCGGAGCGCGTTGCAAGCCCGGCGGCGGTATGCGCAAAGGAACTTATTGACAAAGGTGCGATAGGCAGAGTGGTCAATGTGACCGTGCTTGCTCCGCACAAGCTCGGGAGCGGTCGCCCGGAATGGTTTTTCAGAAGAAAGGACACCGGAGGCATACTTATCGACATAGGGAGCCATCAGTTCGAGCAGTTTCTTACCTATACGGGCAACGAAAGGGCGGAAATTGTATCGGCAACCGTTGCAAATCACGCAAATCCCGCACATCCCGGGTTTGACGACTTCGGCGATTGTTATATAAAAGGGGAAAACGGAGCGACCGGCTATATCAGGGTCGATTGGTGTACTCCGGCATCCCTTCCCGCTTTCGGTGACGGCAAGGTGGTCATACTCGGAGCCAATGGTTATATCGAACTGCGCAAATATGTGGATGTCGGCAGCAGTGAAAAGGAAATTGTGATTTTTTCGGACAACGAAAAGACCGAGAGATTCACCGCTCTCGGCAAATACAGACCGGATTTCTTCGATAACATCATATACGACTGCAAAAACGGCACCGAAAGGGCGATGAGCATAAGCCACGCACTTTATACGATGCGTCTTGCGGTCGATTCGCAGCTTGTTGCACTCGGCAAGAAGTCACAATGATATTTTATCATACAATCAAAAGATTTTATAAAATAATCACAAAACCTATTGACAAGTAAAAAAATATCGTGTATAATGGTAACCGTAAAGGGAAGAAACATTTCCCGAAAAA
>CALBLD010000177.1 GCA_937895775.1 uncultured Clostridia bacterium | reverse complement strand
AAGAAACGATAGCAGAGAAGCTCCCGGATGATCCGGAGCCTCCGAAAACCGGAATAGACGGCAACCTCATGATGTGGTTTGCACTGCTGCTCATAAGCGGCGGAGCCGTTGTCGGTGAAGCTGCAATCGGAAGAAGCAGAAAACGCTCCGGCAGATAACGGAGCATAATACGGCAAAGCGGCAGGCTTGGTTTGACAAGTCTGCCGCTTTTGTACCCGATATGATTTAAGATCGTATATTGTAAATGATATTTGAATTTTATTCGAATTGTCTTAAAGTCTATTGACAAAAGCACAAAAAAGGGATAAAATATACAATGTGATAATTTGCAGACCAAGTGAATAATTTCTCTGTATTCACCTTTTCTCATAATTTTTCATGAATTTTTTATCCGAATAATTGAATTACAACACAAAAAACAAGGAGGTGCAAGCAATTTGGGTGAATTTTCCGGATATCTGATAGGCGGCGGCGCGGTTGCGCTGATCGCAATTATCATTTTTATTATCTGCCGTATTGTGAACAGCAAAAAGATCGCTGCGGCAAAGCAGAAGATCAGCATGGCTGAATCGGAAGCAAAAAAGATCGTTGACGACGCAATAAAAACCGCCGAAACGAAGAAAAAGGAAGCACTTCTCGAGGCGAAGGAAGAGATTGTCCGTTCGAACAAGGAGTTCGAAAAGGAAGTCCGTGACCGCAGAGCCGAGCTTACCAAAATGGAAAGACGCTATGTGAGCAAGGAAGAGATGCTCGACAAAAAGAGCGATAATCTTGATCGCAAGGAAGAGATGCTTGATAGAAAAATCAAGGAAAATACCGAGCTTACCGCAAAGATCGAAGAGATCAAAGCCGAACAGCTCGCAAAGCTTGAGGCAATTTCGGGACTTACCGTTGAACAGGCAAAGGCTGAAATTGTGAAACAGATCGAGGACGAGGCACGTTACGAATCGGCAATGAAGCTTGCCGAGATCGAGGCACAGCTGAAAGAGGATGCCGACGAAAAGGCAAGGGACATTATTTCACAGTCGATATCGCGTCTCGCTTCTGATTTTGTTTCGGAAGCAAGCGTTACGTCCGTGGCATTGCCGAATGACGAAATGAAGGGAAGGATCATAGGACGCGAAGGACGCAACATAAGAGCCGTCGAGGCACTTACCGGAGTCGATCTGATAATCGACGACACGCCCGAGGCAATTACTGTTTCCTGCTTTGATCCGGTTCGCCGTGAGGTCGCAAGACTGGCACTTGAAAAACTGGTTGCCGACGGCAGAATACATCCCACCCGTATAGAGGAAACGGTTGAAAAGGCAAAGAAAGAGGTTGAGGCTTCGATCAAGCAGGCAGGCGAGCATGCTACATTTGAGACGGGCATACACGGAATACATCCCGATCTTGTAAAACTGCTCGGACGTCTGCGTTACCGTACAAGCTACGGACAGAATGTGCTCAACCATTCGATAGAGGTTGCATTCCTCTCCGGAATGATAGCCGACGAAATGGGTGTGAACTCCGAACTTGCAAAGCGTGCGGGACTTCTGCACGATATAGGCAAGGCGGTCACGCACGAGGTCGAAGGAAGCCACGCCGTTATCGGTGCGGACATTGCCCGCAAGTACAAGGAAAACAAGGAAATTGTACATGCGATCGAAGCTCATCACGGCGATGTCGAACCGAAGACCGCAATTGCGTTCATCGTTCAGGCGGCTGATGCGATTTCGGCGGCAAGACCGGGCGCAAGGCGCGAGAATCTTGAAAATTACATAAAGCGTCTTCAGAAGCTTGAAGAGATCGCAAATGCGCACGCAGGTGTCGAAAAATCGTTTGCGATTCAGGCAGGCAGAGAAGTGCGCATAATGGTCAAACCGGATGAAGTCAACGATCAGCAGATGGTACTCATCGCTCACGATGTCGCAAAGCAGATCGAGACCGAACTCAAATATCCGGGGCAGATAAAGATCACGGTTGTCAGAGAAAGCCGTGCAAGTGACATAGCGAAATAAACAAATACATAGCAGGGGATTTTCTTTTCGGGATTTCCCCTGCTTTTGTAAAACGGAAGGAAAAAGGATGCTTTATCGTGTACTTTGCCTCGGGGATGTAGTCGGGGCGCAGGCGGTTGAATATATTTCACACAAACTGTGGAATTTCAGAAAAGACAACGGCATAAATTTTACGGTTGCGAACGGCGAAAACGCCGACCCGGGGAACGGCATAACGAGACAGTCTGCCGAAAAACTGCTTGCCTCGGGGGTCGATGTGATTACATCGGGCAATCACGTCTGGCAGAAGAAGGAGATCAGAAGCTATATTGACGAGTGCCGTTATCTGTTGAGACCGGCAAATTATCCGTCACGCGACCCGGGAAGCGGGTCGGTTATCTGCGACGCGGACGGCAGAAAAATTCTTGTCATGAACGTGCAGGGAAACGTATTCATGGATCCGATCGGTGATCCGTTTGACTGCGTCGATTCGATTCTGCGCAGGGAAGAGGGTAATTACGATTTTTCTGTTCTCGATATTCATGCCGAGGCGACTGCCGAAAAAATTGCGCTTGCCCGCTATTTTGACGGCAGGATAAATATCATAGTCGGTACGCATACTCATGTTCAGACTGCGGATGAGCAGGTGCTTGAAAAGGGAAGCGGATACATTACCGATCTCGGTATGAGCGGCGTGCAGACAGGTGTTCTCGGTGTTGACAAGGACTGCATTATCGAAAAATTCAGAACGAAAATGCCTGTCAGATTTCTTCCTGCCGTCGGAGAGGTGCGTGTAATGGGCGCGGTCTTTGGTATAAATGATCAAAACGGAATTGTTGAATTTGTGAAAAGGGTAGAATTTTAAAAAATAATAAAATGCTATTGCTTTTTTTGTCGTCATTTGTTATAATTATAACAGAAAATTCGACACTGTTTTGAGAGGTATTGCACATGGAGACACTGAAAGTATCTGCGAAATCAAGTCCAAATCTCGTTGCGGGAGCGATTGCCGGAATTGTAAGACAGAGCGGCAAGGCGGAACTTCAGGCGATTGGTGCGGGAGCCGTGAATCAGGCAGTTAAAGCGATTGCGGCGGCAAGCGTTTATCTTGAAGAAGATAAGATTTCAATTGCCTGTAGGCCATCTTTTGTAGAGGTGGAGGTCGGCGGCGAAACGCGTACCGCCATTATGTTTACAGTAATGAGTATGCAATAATACCGATGCGTCGGCACTTTTTGCGGACGAATTGAAAAAACACAGTCGGCAGTAATGCTGACTGTGTTTTTTATTATCCGATTGCATAATTATCTTCGTTTGCCCCGCAGCCTTGAGGCGGCAAAGGCGATAAGCGTAAAGAGGACAGCAAGCAGGATGATCGCACCGGCGGCGACAAGCGCGGCTGTCGTGGCATTTCTGTCGGTATCGCCGTGATCTGCGCTACTTCCGGGATCTGCTGTTGTCAGCGGACGCGTTGAACCTGTGTTTTCCGATGACGGCTTGCTTCCGGAATACCCGGTGGTCGTTCCGGGATGGGGTTCGGTAGTATCCGGTACTGTCGTGGTTGTCGCTTCTGTGGTAGTGACAGGCTTGTCGCCTATCTGCGATTTGT
>CALBLD010000176.1 GCA_937895775.1 uncultured Clostridia bacterium | reverse complement strand
AGGATGTCTCAAAAATCCGCTTTTTTTATCATCTGTCCTTTTTTTACACAATCAAAGGACATAGAAAAGTATACATATCGCCTGGAGCAGGCTGCCGACATCGACAAAAAGGTGAAAAATCGTGTGCATGATCGGCTTTTTGCGCCCGATTACGTAAAGCACCGCACCGATCGTATAGGCTATTCCGCCCGCAACCAGCCATGCAAATCCGTCCCTGCCCATACATTCGACGGTTGCCGACATCGCAAAAATTATACACCAACCCATTCCGATATAGCAGATCATCGACAGCACCGCATATTTGCGATGATCGATCGCGGTAAAGACCACCGCAAATGCGACAAGTCCCCATTCTATACCGAATATCGTCCACGCAAGCGCAGGATGCGTCGGTCTTATCGACGACAGGAGGATCGGCGTATATGTTCCGGCTATCAGAAAATATATGGTGCAGTGGTCAATAACCTGCATAACCTTCTTGCCCATACCCGGGCGAAGCCCGTGATACACGCTCGAAACGCTGTAAAGTGCGATCATCGATGCGCCGTAGACGGCGCCACCGACAATCCCCCAGACATTCGAATGAAGCGCGGATATAATTACGGCGAAAACGAGAGTCACGATTCCGATCGCCCCGCCGATTATATGTGTAACCATATTTGCAATATCCTCTCCCCTTGTATAATCGGGGAGCTTGCGATCCTTAAGAGGGGTACGCGTCATAAATATTCTTCCTTTCCTTACTTGTGTATTCCCATGAAAAAGAGTGCGACCGTTCCCGGTCCGACATGTGCGCCGGTCACAGGTTCATAGCACACGTTTATACATTCCCCGTCAAAGCCTTTTTCACGCAGAAGTTCAATCAGCTGTGCGGCTCCTGCGGGATCGTCGCCGTGTGCGATGCCTATGGTCGCTCTGCGATCGGCAGTCAGCTTTGCGTAGCGGTTTGCAAGCTCGGAGAGTGCCGCCTTTTTGCCGCGCACCTTCCCGCACGAAACGATTCTTCCTCCTTCATCGCCGGTCAGAATCGGTTTTATATTCAGAAGCGAGCCTATTGCGGCTGCAACCCTGCTCAGTCTTCCGCCTCTGTGCAGATATTTCAGATCATCGACCGTAAAATACTGACACATGCATTTTTTCTCCGATTCGAGCAACTTGCAGATTTTTTCAAAATCCTCGCCCGCTTTTACAAGCTTTGCCGCACGGATAACCTGCAAACCCTCGCCGAGCGATGCGGCAAGCGTATCGATCACCGCTATTTTTCTGTCGGCATAGATTTCGCGTAGCTCATCTGCGGCAAGAGCCGCCGAATGTGCGCTTCCGCTTATTCCGCCCGACATGCCCACATATATGACGTCGTCCCCGTTTGCGAGCGATTTTTCAAAAGCGTTTTTATAATTTTCGGGATTTATCATCGATGTTCTGACATCGGCACCCGCGCGCATGGAATCATAAAAGCTCACGCCGTCAAACGGCAGAGTCTGATCGGGCATTTTACCGTTTACGGTATAGCCGAACGGTATTATCTCTATCGACTCGTTTATCACAAGTTCATGCGGAAGATTTGCGGAAGTGTCGGTGTACAGTTTTATCATTATGTTTTTCCTCTCTCTGGCTGCGTCGGTCACATCGACCGACAGTAATTATTGCCCTTTTCGGTCAGTATAAGGCAGACGGAGCATCACCGATGCGACGTTTTTTCGGTTTTTGCTCCGTATGCCGTACACCCTCCGATCGGACGAATCCGCTCCGACGGCTTTTATCCGGGCTTCCGTGGGTCGGCAGAGCGCATCTACCCGCACTGTCAAAAAACATCCGCCCTGCAGAGCGTATGAATCGGCAAAACCTCACCGGCTGTGAAGCATGCCCCCGCAGATCCCATCGAAAAGCAGATCGGCTTTTGTTCGGACAATATAATTAT
>CALBLD010000175.1 GCA_937895775.1 uncultured Clostridia bacterium | reverse complement strand
GAGAAGCGAGGAGTTCAGACGTGTTATCAGGGAGACCGGTAATAGCGGAATAATACTCAATTATCCGGATAAAGTCAACGGTAAGAGAGATGATTGGTCTCATGTCAGAGACGGTATATTGTCGGATATAGAAAAGGTAATCGATCTGAAGGATTGGAAGGAAATAGTTACGCATAATGAGAACGGTGAGTACGGTCATCAGCACCATAAAATGACTCATTCACTGGTCGTTGAAGGATATGAGGCGGAGAAGCCCGAAGCAAGACTTTATTTCTTCGGAAAGTATCATAAGGCTGTAACCGTGGAAAAATATGAGAGCGGCGAGAAGCCGATGCCCGAAGATATGAAAAACAGACTTCCCGATGATGTTCTTGCGCGTAAAACCGAAATAAGTAAACTGTATAAATCGCAAAAGCATACAATCGACGGACTCTGGCATATAGCACCATATGAAAATTTCACCGAGTACGTTGCAGCAGAAAATTGATTATCAAAGAAAGATTCAATCGATGAATGAAAAAAAAATTAACCGGAACGACGGTCTGGTTTTGTCTGTGATCGTTGTTTTTACGGTTGCTATGATAATATTGCTCACCAAAGGAAAATATTTGTTTGGTTCGGATCTCGATTGGAAGGCACAACATTCGGTGCTTCCCGATTATTTCCGCACGCTTTTTTACCGCACAGGTGAGCTTTTTCCGTCGCTTGCCCAAAATCTCGGCGGAGCGGAAAATATCTATTATATATCCTATTACGGGCTCTTGTCGCCTGTTGTCCTTATTTCGTACCTGTTTCCGTCGGTTGAAATGGCGTACTATCTGATCGGGGCATCGATAATCAGTCTGATTGCTTCAATCGTACTTTTCTATTTTTGGATCAGAAGGCGTTTTTCAACTCTGATTTCAGCGTTTCTCACCCTGTTTCTGACTTTCTCCGGACCGCTGATTCTGCACAGTCACAGGCATATCATGTTTGTTATATATATGCCGCTCGTCGTTGCCGGACTGTTTTTTATCGACCTTTTTTTTAAAAAAAACATAAAATCACCGCTTGCGTTTACGGTTTTTCTGATTGTAATGACAAGCTATTTTTTCAGTGTGTCAGCAATATTTGCGCTCACGGTATACGGGATATATAAATATATTGAGATTTCCGGGACTGAAAACAGGAGTTTTAAATACGCTTTTTTTGATTTTGCAAAAAAAGGCAGTACGTTTGCTTTTTTGATTATTATCGGCGTTTTACTCTCATGTGTTCTTATAGTCCCTACCGCTCTTGCGCTTCTGAACGGACGTAACCCGACAAACTCCGGGATCGATCTGACAAAGCTGTTGCCGACCGTAAAGCTCGATATCATTACGTTCGGCGGCTACTCTCTCGGTGCATCATCTTTTCTTGTTCTTTCTCTGGCGGACAACCTGATATCGGGGAAAAAGCAGGATCGCTATCTTGCGATAGTTTTTCTGCTTTTTGTAACATGTCCGGTATTTGTCTGGCTTCTGAACGGATTTGAATATCTTGACGGCAAGGTTCTTGTTCCGTTCATACCTGTCTCGTTGCTCCTGTGCGGTAAAACCTTGTATCGGATAAAAGAGGGAAGACTTGAGGTCATAAAGGTGCTTCCGCTGTTTGCCGCAGTTTCTGTTGCGGGAATCCTTTTGTGCGAGGTTTCTCTTTGGCGTATATCATATCTGATTGATTTTCTGATCGTTGCCGCAGCTTGTCTTATTGTTGACTTTTTGCATAAAAACAGCCGTAGACAGGTCGAGATTGTGCTGTCATCATCGGTTTTTCTTGCAATACCGCTTATTTCGTGTGTACTTATCAATACTGATGACAGGCTTGTTTCCTTTGATGAATATAATGAAATTCATTCGAGAAGCATAAGCAGTGTCGTCGATAAGCTGTGTAGGGACGAAAGTTCGGTTGTCCGTACGGCGGTCAATATTGACGCAGTCGATACAATGAACATTCTTTATTCGGATCGCTACTATAATGACACGCTTTATTCGTCACTCAGGAGCAGTGGGTATAATAAGTTTTTCTTTGATCTCATGCGTAATGAAAACAGCTACCGTAACAGAGCGATAATGTCAAGAAGTAAAAATGTGTTCTTTAATGCATATATGGGAAATAAGTATTGGTTGACACGTGATGGCGGTTACGTTCCGAACCAGTATTCCAAGCTTTACAGTGAGGACGGAATAGATGTCTACCGTGCAAACGGTGCCTTTCCTGTCGGATATGCGACAAATAATCTGATGAGTAAGAAGGAGTTCGAGAGGCTTGACTATCCCGCGAATATGGAAGCCATGCTGTTTTATACAATAGTTGATCGGGAACTTCCGGACACCGGATTCAAAACCAACTTCCGAAAGGTCGATATTGCCGATGCATTGACAGATTGCAAAGATTTTGAAAAAAACGACGGGAAATATATTCACAGAAAAGGAAGCGACAAGTTCAAATATACCTATACACTTCCCGACGAATGTAAAAATAAGACGCTTGTTCTGAAATTCAATGTTGATAACACTGTTGGCGACATTTCAAATGACGTAAAAATCTGGGTAAACGGTGTTGCAAACAAACTCACTGCCGCCGGGTGGAAATATTATAACGGAAACAGTTCTTTTGAATATGTAATTACACCGAGGGGAAAAGATCAGAACCAACTTGTATTTACTTTTTCGGATGAAGACTATGCCATATCCGACATTGAATTGTGGGCATACGATTACAGCATTGTGGAGGAGTATGCCGAAGGACTTGACAAATTTGTTTTCGATACCGACCGGAGTGTCGGCGATCTTGTGAAAGGAAGCATCGATGTAAGCGAAGACGGATATTTCAATCTTTCATACGTTTACAATGATGGGTACAGCGTGCTTGTAGACGGTGAAAAAGTCGAAGCAGAATGGGCTGACAGCTGTTTCGT
>CALBLD010000174.1 GCA_937895775.1 uncultured Clostridia bacterium | reverse complement strand
TAGTATCTCCTTTGCACGACTGTCGTAAACGCGGTCGATCTCGCCGCGATTGTTGCATAAGAAAATTGATCTCATTTTGTGTTTTCCTTTCCGATTATCATGTCAAGTGAACGCGCCTCTGTCGGAAGGCTTTCGGGTCTGTCGTCGGGCATGAATTCAAGCAGTAACTTCTGACTGCCGTCAAATCTGCGAAGATAGTCGCGCCATTCCTCAATTCCGTCGGATAACGGGAAGCGATCCGCTCCCTTCCACTGAAAAACATGTATGATTTTTGTGTATTTTGCGATTTCGTCGGCGTATGTGAGGTTTTCGTCAACAGTCCTGAACTGATTCGGCTGCCAGTACATCGCAAAATGCTTTGAATTTACCGCAGTCATCATTTCGACCGCACCCTCGGGACAGTCGGTATACGTGTTGTTGTGACATTCAAGACATAAGGTGACATTTTCGTCTGCCGCAATCGACGCGGCTTCATTTGCGGCGTCGATCATCGTTGCTCTTTCGTCGGCTGAATAGTTTGCAAAGCCTTTTTGACCGCACCATATGCGGATGATATCGGTTCCGAGAAGCTTTGCCGCCGATATATAATCGGGTAGCAGTGAATTGCTGTCGCTCCCGAGTCTGAAATAGCTTCCGTATGAGCATATGCCGATTCCGGTTTCTTTGCAGAATTCTGCAAGTTTTGTAAGCTTTGCACTGTCGTTATACGGAGCGTGAACGTCACTGCCCCATTCTATCCATGACAGTCCCGCGTCTTTCGCCGATGTCGCAACCTTTTCCGCCGGAATGCCTCTGAATGAGATCGATACAAGACCTTTTCTGTTCATTTTCGGATTTTCCTTTCATTGAATATCGGTATATCAGTAGATGTTTCTGTTTTTGCGGTAACCCGCCCAGACATTTTCAAAAAAGCGGTCGTCGTCCGGGATCGGTCGTCTTGCACGCCAGTGTACACACGGCTTGCCGTCGACCAGCATGATCTCCTGTATCATGTCGGTGTATTCCTGCTTTTCGGGGCAAAATCTGAACAGCTCTTCAAGTCCGTCGCGCAGGATGCCGTTTTTGTCGGTGTACAATGACGATCCTCTTGAAAATCCGACCGTTTTCATATAATCGAGCATTGCATACAGAACGACACGCTCCATGTTGAGTATATCGAACAGCTTGTAGGCTTTGTACAGCTCTTCCTTGCTTTTTACTCCGACGACCGACGTGAAGTTTTCAAGTTCGCTCTCTGTTTCGGAAAGCGCGCTGAGCATGCTCCTGATTTCGCGTATTGCGCCGCCCGCACCGCTCATTCTCTTTGCACTGTATGCAATCATCCCGTCCGCATTGTCTTTGTTCGCGAGTACGGCATTACAGAAGAGTGTCTGTCTTTCAACTGCCGATAATGCCGACATCTTGTAGTCGTGAAACATTGTCTTTGTTTTCGGTCCGAATGAGATATACTCCGCCGCACGGAGAGCACCGACCTGTCCCGCATTGAGCGCACTTCCGCCGGGACGCTTTATGCCGTGTGTCCCGGCGGCTTCACCGATAACGAACAACCCCGGTACACTCGTCTGCCACCACAGATCGACCGATGCTCCGCCGTTGTTGTGCTGGGCGCAGAGCGCAATTTCGAGCGGCTCGGTTTCAAGATCGACTCCCTTGCTCCGGTACAGCTCTATCGCAGGCGGATTCATTTTCATAAGTCGGTCAAAAGGTGTTCCGAAACATGCGCCCGCTTTCTCAAGATATGTACGAGCCTCTTCGGACAGCAACGAGTAGTCTATCTCGCGTGCGCCGAATGGATTTGTCCTGTAATCGAGGAAAACGCGCCTGCCGTAAAGAATAGATTCTCTGTATACGAGCAGATCAATTACCGACGAGCCGTTTTCGATCTTCGCACAGTCAAACGGCCACTGATATCCCTTTAGAAAGAGCGCGGACAACGCCGTGCCGCAGTCGCCGAAGAAGTCAAGTGTGAATTCATGTTCTGTGCCGTCGCTTCCGACCGAATACATGCGGGGAAGCACCTGCATGTATGTTCCGGATACATTCCATCTCGGAGCTGTTGACGCAAGTCCGTATTGCCATTCGGTAAGATTCTGAAACGACGCTCCCGCCAGAAGCGCAAGCGAGCTTGACCCGGTATGACATGCGGGATATACGCTGTCAAAGTATATTCCCGCGGGACCGCCGGTCGCCATAATTACCGAATCGCACCGGAATGAGATCAGCCTGCCGTCGGCTTTGCGGAGACAGAGCAGACCGCATACCCGCCCGCCATGCTTCAGTATTTCGATCGCGAGCAGATCGGATAAGATATTTACGCCGCGGTTTTCGGCATCCGACTGGAGTGCCTCGGTCATAAGCTTTGAGGTGAGCGGACCTGCGGAGGTTGCCCTTGCGTATTTGTCATGATCGGTCTTGTAGCCTACATATTCTCCGTATCTGTTGACCGGGAAGGGTACACCCAGCTCGGCAAGATTGAGAAAAGACTGCGCGGACAGTGCCGCCTCGCAGAGGGCATTGTCTCCGTCAACCGCTCCGCCCGAAAACAGATCCCTCGCCATACCGACAACGCTGTCGGCTGAGTCTCCTCCGAGTCCGAGTTTGTAATAGGTCTGTTTGTCGCTTCCGGTGTTTCTTGATGTTCCGATGTTTACTCCCTCGGTAACGAGCGCACATGTCTTTCTTCCGAATTTCGCAATGCGGCATGCCGCCGAATAGCCTGCGGCACCGCTGCCGATCACTATTGCATCGAAGAACCTGCCAAAATCAAATTCTGCCACAAAAGCCTCCTTCTCAGAGCCGACGGAGGTGAAAACCGCCGTCAACATCGATCGACTGTCCGGTAACATAAGGCATGGCTCCGCTGCAGAGTAGATATACCGAATCCGCAATGTCCTCGGGTCTGCCCCAACGCTTTATCGGAAGCAGACCGTCGCCGATGAGTCTGTCGTATTTTTCCTTGACGACCGATGTCATTCCGGTCGCGATTATTCCGGGACGTATCTCGTTTACCGGGATTCCGTATTCGGCAAGCCTGTCGGCAAAAAGAGCGGTTATCATCGATACACCCGCCTTTGATATGCAGTATTCGCCTCTGCTTGTCGAACTCGTGTATGCCGACATCGATGATATGTTTACGATGTATCCCTTGTTGTCGCCGTCGTTCTTTATCATTTCGCGTGCGACAGCCTGCGTCAGAAAAAGAGTTCCTTTTGTGTTGATATTCATTACGAAATCGTAGCTTTCCTCGCTCATTTCAAGCAGATCGGCGCGCACCCTCGGCGCAACTCCCGCAACATTGACCAGAATGTCTATTCTGCCCGAATCCGACAGCGCGGCTTCGATAAAGTGCTTTCTGTCGGACTGCGATGACAGATCCCCCCTGATGTATGTAAATCCTTCTCCGAGCGGGGACGGGAGCTTTTCGGCAATGTCCATTCCGTATACACGTATTCCCTCGGATAACAGTTTTTTTGCGGTCGCGTATCCGATTCCGCCCGCAACTCCGGTAACAAGTGCTGTTTTTACCATGTTTGTTTCCTCACTTTCGGTTTGTATCTGTTTTGACGCAATATTTTCTGTATATAGGTGCATATATCTCGCGGTCGCGGACGGCACAGCCGGGCGTGCCTCCGGTGCGCATTATTGCCGTACACTGCGAGCAGGCAAGACAGATTCTGTCCGGGTTCATTTCACCCTTTTTCAGAATGTCGTTTGCAAAATCGGGATAGGCGAATGCCTGTCTGCCGAAACCGGCAATATCAAAACCGCCGTCGTTTATGTACGCCGCCGCAACATTCGGTGCGGCGACACCGAGATAACTGAGTGCCGAGCAGACGATGTTCATCCCGGGAACCGATTTTTTTACGGCGGCAGTGCCCGAAAGCATGCGGTATACTCCGTTGATCGGCTCTTCGGGAGGCATATATCCTCCGACCGAGTAGGGACGGTTGACATGCGGGTTGACATACGGATTGCCCATCGTCAGATCGACAAGCTTTACTCCGAGGCGAAGCAGCTCTTTTATAACCGTGATCGGCTCTTCGGGATCAAAAGCAAGACTGCCGTCCTTTGCAACGCCGAAGCCGTACGGGTAAGGGAAGCCGTCGTAGATGTTCATTCTTGTCGCAACTTCAAAATCGCTCCCGGTTGCGGCGATCGAACCCTCAACCGCCTCCCGCAGAAGACGTGAACGGTTTTCGAGCGATCCCCCGTATCTGCCGTCACGCGTGTATGCCGACATGAGTTCGGAACACAGATATCTGTGACAGCATTTTATGTCAACTCCGTCAAATCCCGCGGATTCGGCGAGAGATGCCCCGTTTATAAGCGATTGCAGAACTCTGTCAAGATATTCGTCGCTTACGATTCTGTCGGATGCAATCGGAGCATCTTTTTCAAACAGCGGGTTGTTGTATGCGATAAGCGGCGCGGGCGTGCCGTTTGGCTTGCTGTATCTGCCCGAATGGGTCGCCTGCATGATGACGATCGGTTCGTATCCGTTCTTTTTCAGCCCGTACTCTTTGATGTCGTTTACTTCGCGTTTGAAGCTGTCGAGCGTCTTTTCGTTTATGTAAAGCTGATGCGGATTTGCTCTGCCTTCCTCCATGACCGCCGTTGCTTCAAACCATATAAGTCCGGCTCCGCCTTCGGCAAAGCGTTTGTAACGCCTTTTGGTAAGCTCCCCGGGACTTCCGTCCGGATTTCCGTCGCATCCCTCCATAGCCTGACAGGCAAGGCGGTTAGGAATCAGCCTGTTTCCGACCGATAACGGCTTTTTTAAAACCGATATGTCTTCGTCAAACCGAAGACGGCAGTGAC
>CALBLD010000173.1 GCA_937895775.1 uncultured Clostridia bacterium | reverse complement strand
TCGCTTTGTGGGTTCTGCGGTCGTTCGGTCCGTCGGGCAGAACGACAATGCGGAACTCGTTTGCCGGAATGATCGGGAATGCGGTTGTCCCGCTGTTTGCGCCCTGCGGTCTCGGCTATCCTCAGATCACCCTTGCGATCGCTTCGGGACTTGTCGGAAAGGAAAACATCGTCGCCTCCCTCTGCCTGCTCTGCGGGCGACCCGAAAACGTGGGATCGGTGCTGTGCAGCCTCGGATTTACCCGGAAAAACGCATATTCGATGCTCCTTTTCATACTTTTTTCTCCGCCGTGCCTGCCTGCGATAATAACAACGGCGCGGGAGATGAGATCATTCTCCCGCGCCGCAGTGCTTGTCCTTGCCGAGCTTTGCACGGCATGGACGGCATCCGCAATATTTTATTTTGCCGCGACGCTTTTCTGAACCTCTCCGGGTATCAGCGGTAGACCATGCTGTTCAATACCTGCGTGCCGAGCAGAAAGAGAACGTCTGTGTCTTCGTCCGACGGAATGACATCGGCGTATTCGCCGAGCATGTCCGATTGCATCCAGCGCAGATCGACAAGCACGATTTTTGAGTAGCTTTTCAGCATGAGCGGAGCGAGACTGCGTGCAAAGCTGTCCCTGAAAACGACCAGCGTGCGGTCGGACTTTGCATCGGCGTTTGTAATTACCGTCAGTGCCGATTCGCCGCCGAGAAAAATGTCGTATCCGTCGCCCGATTTCTCTGCGGCGTCCGCGTCATAGATACTGCCCGTCTTGCCGTCCTTTTCGACTTTGCATGCCCCGAAAACGGGACTTTCGTAATACAGAAGCCGATCTTTCCCGACAAACGGGAACGCCGCCTGCCCGGCAAGCGAGCCGTAAAACTCCCCGCCGTCGGCGAGCGTAAGCTCATCGTCACCGAAAAGCTCAAAATGCATTTTTTCGGAAAGCACCGTCAGCACGCCCGACAGTGCATCCTGTCTCCAGTGGATATCGGTGTAATAGAAATCATCGCCCGACAGCGCATCGGTGATATCGATCGGTACGGCTGTGTCTCCGAACGCTTCCGAAAATATCCTTTGCAGTTCCGCGGGATCTGTAACCATGCTGTCCGCAAGATAAAAACTTTTGTCGGGAATCACGCAGTGGTAGATGTTGCTTTTCGGAAAGTATTTTGCGGAAATGTCGGCAAAAAGTCGGGCGGAGCCGCCGACTCTTTGCCTGTTTAGCGGATAAACGGTCGGGAAAACGCTTTTCCCCGTGCGTCTGTATCCGTTTACCTCCGACTGCATGAAGATACAGGAGGCACAGGCGACCCGCACGCGTCTGAAAAATTCGCGCACGGGAAATCGGTCGGCAAAATACTTTTCGAGTTTTTCCGAATAGCCCGACTGCCCGATCTGCGATACGGGCGGCATTTTTGCCGCCGTCCGCTTTTCGGATTTTATATAGCCGACATCCGGCTTTACCGCAAGTATTATGCCGAAGACGGCGATAAACAGTACAAAGACCGCCGCGGTGACGTATGAAGAAATTTTTTTGTTCATTTCACCCTCCGGTCAGAATCTGAAATAAAGGAACGGATTGAAGCTGCCGTCCACAAGATATGCGGTCGAAAGCAGAAGTCCCGCCGCCGTAAGAATCGGAACAAGAAGGTTTTTCGCTTTTTCGGGGAGCAGACCAAACAGTTTTTTCGGAAGCTGTGTGGATCCGATGACTCCGACCGCAAGCAGAACCGCGTTTCCGGTGAGATAAAAGAGCGTCTCGCCGTTTATGAACGGAAGTCCCCCGATGCCGAAGAGCGCAGAAAGTCCGGAGAATGCCGAATGTGCGTCGTCGGCTCCGAAGATAACGAATCCCGTAACAACGAAAAACAAAGTGTACAGATGCCCGACTGCGGGATGCCTTTCGAAAAAGCTTCCGAAGATCAGCTTTTCTGCGACAAGCAGTATGCCGTAGAGCAGTCCCCACATGAGGAAATTGACGCCCGCACCGTGCCAGAGTCCGGTGAGCGTCCAGACGACAAGCAGGTTTATTACCATGCGCGCCTTTCCGACACGGTTCCCGCCGAGCGGAATATAAACATAGTCGCGGAACCATCCCGAGAGCGTGATGTGCCATCTGCGCCAGAATGAGGTTATAGAGCGGGCGGTATACGGATAGTTGAAGTTTTCGGGAAAATGAAAGCCGAGCATTCGCCCGAGTCCGATCGCCATGTCCGAGTATCCCGAGAAATCAAAATATATCTGGAGCGTGCAGGCGATTGCCGACAGCCATGCGAAGGCGATCGTCCTGCCGCCCGACGATGCATAATCGGCGGCGATCTGCCCGAGACTGTTCGCAAGCAGAACTTTTTTCGAAAGACCGATCACGAATCTCACGACGCCCTCCGAAAAGTCGCCTATTCCGACACGCCTGTCCCGAAGCTCGGCGGATATGTCCGAGTAGCGGACGATCGGACCCGCAATGAGCTGCGGAAAAAGGCAGAGATAGGCGGCGTAGGAGACAAAATTCTTTTCGGTGACAGCCTGTCCGCGGTAGATGTCGATATTGTACGAGATCGACTGAAAGGTGAAAAAACTGATTCCGATCGGCAGACCGGGGGAGAGGGAGGGAAGCGACGCGCCCGTAAACCGGTTTATCAGAGATATGAAAAAATCGGCGTATTTGAAAAAGAAAAGCGGAAGAAGCC
>CALBLD010000172.1 GCA_937895775.1 uncultured Clostridia bacterium | reverse complement strand
AGCAGATCCGGATTCCGCGGCAATATTCATGCCGTCAAACGACCCGATGTTCGTATATTTGCCCGAATCCGTGTTTTTTACAACAATTACCTGTCTGTTTATCATGTAATAATCGCTCATGCTCATATTTTCGGCGCGCTCGCTGTCCCATGTAAGACCGTTCCATATGCAGTCTATCGTCTTGCCCGCAAGCTCGCCCTCTTTGGTTTTCCAGTTGATTTCCTGAAACTCAACTTCAATGCCGAGTTTCTTGAATACGAGACGCGCAAGTTCTGCATCAAATCCGATCCATTCACCGTTTTCTTTGTAGTCCATGGGTTCAAAATCGGTTATGCCGATAATGATTTTTCCTTTGTTCTTTATGTATTCATAGTCGGAGCTATTCTTGCTTGCACATGCAACCGCCGAAAAAAGCATCAGAACCGCTAATAATAAAAGAATTGTTTTTTTCATTTTTTTACCTCGTTTTTTTGATTGATGTTGCTATTATACTTTATCACGCTAAATTTGTAAAGTACTTTTTGCAAAAAAATTATATTTTGTATATACGCACAAAAACGGAGCAGAAACCTTGCACTTTATCAGACTAAAGTGATAAACATCCGAAGGCGGCACTGCAAATGGTGTTGCCTTCGGATGTTTTATATTATCTGTATCTTATATCATGACTTTTTTCAGTGGGAACATTGCCTGTAGTTTTGTTTTTTGTTTTCAGTATTTCGGATGACAGTGCTTTTGCGGCTATCATGCTTCCGACACACCCCTGAATGTCAAAGCCGCAGGCTGTCAGCCAAAACGGCATACCGGGTGATCTTTTTACTATATACGGGATATTCCCGACATATAATTTGTCTTTGGTAAACCACACGTTTCGTATTGCTGCATCTTTAAAGTATGTTTTGACTTTTTTTTCGAACAGTTCTATCGGTACCGCAGGGTCTGACAGGTCGGGAAAGAAAAAGGGACTGACGGCGAGAACGCTGTTTTTGTACTTTACAAATTTGATTTCTCCGTTCATGTCAAAAAGGATTCCACTGCAAAAATCGATATCCGAAAGCTCGTACACCATTTGTCTTGCCCTGTATGGTTTTTTCTTCTCCGGATAATCGTACATGTCGCTTGTTACAATGAAATCTGCCGTAATCTCGCCTCTTTTTGTTATAACCTTGTGATTTTTTATCGATAAAACAGGCGTTTTTTCGTATAAATTCAACTCAGAGGCAAGCGTGTCCGCAAATAAAAGAGGATTGAAAACAAGCTGATCCTCAAAATCCGATATGCCTTTTACCTGAAAGGGCATGTCACTGCCTGTTTTGGGATTTGTGAACAGTCCGTATGACATGGCTGTGTCCGAAAAAGTTTTGATTTTCAAACGACTTTTTTCACTGTATGCGGTTGCACGAACAAATTGTATCATGTTGTCCGATATATATTTTTTTTCAAGCCTTACGAATTCGTGAACTGCATTTTTTCTCATGTTTATGTTATTTATTGTACAGTTCCTGCCCGATTGATTTGTTTTTGAAAGCATGTCGGGAGAGAAGGTCATTGCATCTCCCGTCATTCTCGCGCTGTCGCTGTTAGCTATTGTCGATGATTCGACAATAACTGAACCGCATCCCGACTCCTTAAGAAAAAATGCGGTAAGGATATTTGTCATATCGGCACCGATTAAAACCACATCTGTTTTAATATTTTCGTTAAGCTCGCGGTAACTGTTCGGGGTATATGTCTGCGTCCATATTGTGTTCATTTTTCTGTCCCTTCCTTTTTATTTCAATAAAATAATTTTGGACGCAAACGGTAAAAAAATACATGCCGGAATCAAATTCCGACATGTATGATATAAAAGACTGTCTAAAGTTTGAGAATCAGATGTGCAAAACCAAAGTAGATAAGAAGCGATATTGCGTCAACGACGGTCGTGATGAAAGGTGACGCCATGACTGCGGGGTCAAATCCCATTTTCTGGGCGACAATCGGAAGCGAGCAGCCTATAAATTTGGCAAAAAGAACCGTGGCAAAAAGGGTAAGGCACACAACGGTAATAACCGGAATTGTAAGTCCCGGAGTCTTCATTATAAGCTTGTCAACAAGGATTATTTTCAGAAAGTTTGCACATGCAAGTGTCAGTCCGCAAAGAAACGCGACCCGTAATTCCTTCCACTGAACCCTGAAAATGTCTCTGAACCTGATTTCCTGTAATGACAGACCGCGTATAACGGTGACAGACGCCTGAGAGCCTGAATTTCCTCCGGTATCCATAAGCATCGGTATAAATGCGGTCAGTGCGACCGATGCCGCAAGAGCGTCTTCGAATCTTGTAATGATTATACCGGTAAAGGTTGCCGATATCATAAGAAGCAAAAGCCACGGTATTCTTGATTTCCAGATTGAAAAGACTCCGGTTTTCAGATACGGCTCATCATTCGGCGTAATAGCCGCCATGACCTGAATGTCCTCTTCGACTTCTTCGGAAAGCACATCCATCGCATCGTCATAGGTTACTATGCCGACAAGTCTGTTTTCCGCATCGACCACCGGCAGAGCCAGAAAGCCGTACTCGAGAAAAATCGCGCCTACCTTTTCGCGATCCTCAAGAGTATTTACGCTGATAATGTTTGTTTCCATGATGTCGGATACATATTTTTTATCGGTAAGAAGCATATCCTTCA
>CALBLD010000171.1 GCA_937895775.1 uncultured Clostridia bacterium | reverse complement strand
ATCCATGGGCGGAAGTTACGGGGTCGTCGATATAAGCCCTGCCGGTATACTTACCGGTATTGCAAGAATATGAAGCGGAGGAAGCGATTATGCTTAATTATCAGCCCGAAAAAATAAGAAAAAATGCGTGGATCGTATTCGGATTCATAAGTTCGATTGCCGTGATGTTCTATGTTTTTTCGCTGTTCGGACTCGGCGTGAAATGGATAAATCAGCTTGCTCTCGCACTCGTGCTTGTAGTCGATATAATGTATCTGATACGATATCTGCTCTACGATTATGTTTATGTGATAAACGAACACGGATATTTTACGGTAACGCGCGTCTACGGAAAAAACAACAGACTTCTTGCCGATATAAAGATCACAAGAGGCGATGTTATCATAAAATATGATAAGAATACCGATCTTTCGAGATACGGCAGAATCGAGAAAAAGGAAAATTTCTGCTCGTCGGCTTTTCCGCTGTCGAAATATATTTACATATTCTCCACAGGCGGGGCAAAAAACGCCTTTGTGATCGAATGTGGCGAGGATACCGCAAAAATTATAGCCGACGCAATAGAAAAATTCGGTTCGGAGAACGATTTTTATGACTGAAAAGAAGAAAAAAACGGAAAACCCGACGGATGACGGCATGACCTCCGAAAAGCGTCTCCGCATATGCGCGGCGGCGGGTGTTTTCGGTATAATTACAAATCTTCTGCTTGCGGCGGTCAAATTCGCGGTCGGAAGCCTTTCGGGGTCGGTGTCGGTCACTGCGGATGCCGCCAATAACCTTACCGACTGCGCAAGCTCGGTTGTCACGCTTGTCGGATTCAGACTTGCGGGTAAGCCTGCCGATAAGGAGCATCCGTTCGGACATGCGAGATATGAGTATCTGACCGGACTCTGCGTGTCAGCCTTTGTGCTGATGCTCGGATTTTCCTTTCTGAAGGAATCGGTAACCTGCCTGATAAACAGGTCGGAATCGAGTTTTTCGCCGACTGCACTGATATTGCTCTTTGCATCGGTGGCAGTGAAAATATTTCAGGGACTTGTGTACAGAAAAACCGGAAAGCGGACACATTCGGTTTCGCTTTCGGCGTCCGCCGCCGATTCCTTCAATGACAGTATAATTACGGCGACCGTGCTTGCGGGCGCACTTGTCAGGCACTTTACCGGAGCCGAGGTTGACGGCTGGGTCGGTATTGCCGTTGCGATTGTCATACTTATCTCGGGCGGAAAGCTGGTTGCGGAATCGGCGGGTATTCTGCTCGGCAAGGCACCCGATCGTGAAACGGTTGATCGGCTTTGCGATACCGTTTCCTCCTACGACGGGGTTGTCGGCATGCACGATCTGATAATGCACAGCTACGGCGAGGGCAGGATATTTGCATCGGTTCATGTTGAAGTGGACGCAAAAAAGGATATAATGCTGTCGCATGAGCTGATAGACCGGATAGAGCATGACGTTTGCAAAAAGCTCGGAATACAGCTGGTCATTCACCTCGATCCGATTACGGTAGACGATCCGCTTACCAACAAAATGCGGGAGGATACCGAAAAGATCATTGCGGGTATATCGGGCAGTCTTCGCTTCCACGATTTCAGAATAGTACCGGGGAAAGAGAGAACCAACGTGCTTTTTGATCTCGTTGTTCCGACCGGCTTCGTTCTGCCCGACGGAGAACTTGTGTCGCTGGTTACACGCGAAATAAATGAGCTGTATCCGACGGCTGTCGTCAAGATCGACATCGACAGAGACTACGCCGATCTGATAGGCGAAAATGAAAAATAAAACAAAAGCAGACATCGAAAATGAGTTTTCGGCGTCTGCTTTTTTTCATAATAACCGCATCCTGCCTCCCGCTTTTTTGGGCAATCTGACAACAGCTTTTCGGTTTCGACGCTCCAACTGGTGGTAATTTCACATAATCAGAGAGAATTATTCCATTTACAAGCGTCCGTCAAACCTGTAAAATAGGATTGACAGCCACCCCGATTCAAGGCTGTAAATCCGAAAAACATGGAGGAAATATGAAGAGAGAAAAAACACTTGAACCGACACTTAAGAGAACGGTTTCACTGCTTATGGCAATGATGCTTGTTTTGCTGCCGGTTCTCGGCGGACTTCCGTCGATCGCTCTTGCCGAGGGATGGCAGGCAAATTCGGAGGTTTCCGAAAGCGAGTCGGACGGGACAAAGGTTTATACC
>CALBLD010000170.1 GCA_937895775.1 uncultured Clostridia bacterium | reverse complement strand
TTCAGAAGATCGGCATCGTTGTATCTTGACGTATTGCCGTCCCTGCCGGCAAAGCTTCTTCCGAACCGTTCGGCGGAAAAATCGTCAAAAACATTCTGTGCGCTCTCGTACACGACCTCATAGCCGCGCTCTATAACCGTACCCGCTATTGCGGTCGAAAGATGCGTTTTACCGAGTCCCGTCTTTCCGCAGAGCAACAGATTTTCACGTGTGGACGGGTCGAAGCCCTCGGCATAATCACTGCATATTTCAAGAATTCCGGACATCTGTTCATAGGCACGCTGATCGGCGGTATAATATTTCAGGCTGAAGCTGTCAAAATTCTGATTTTCAAAAAGTTTGCCGAGTCCCGAACTTTCAAGTGCCGCCATAGACAGCGCAAATTTCATGCACGAACACATTTTTGTGCCGACAATCCCGCTGTCCCTGCACTTTTTGCAGTCATAATGTATATCGGTATAATCGGGCGGGTAGCCGTTCTCCGAAAGTATGCGCCTGCGTTCATTCTGGAGCTGTTCATTATCGAGTCTGATGTTGTCAAGGCGTTCGGCAAGTCCGAGCTTTCCTGCCGATATCTCTTCCATTATCAGAATACCGGTGTTCGCAAGTTCTGCGTCTATATGTGCGATCTCGGGAAGCTTTTCGTGTATTTCCTTCATTCTCGCCTTTGCCTGTTCGGTTTCAAGTGCAAGCTTTTCCTCAAACGACCGTTTGACCTTTATGTAATTTTCACGGCTGTAACTCATATCGGTATAATCCTTTCGGCAAAACTTCGTTTTCTGCTCAGGTCTTTTTATGTATTTCCATACTGTGGCGAAGTGCCGCCTCAAAAAATTCGTCCTTGTCAAAAGAGGATACGCTTCTCTGTGCGTCCTTCTTTTCTCTGTACTTTTCTATTGCGCTTTGCACGTCGTCAGCGGTTTTGTATCCGGCTTCCCTCCATGTGGAAAGCACCTTATTCATATAGGGCATTGACGGCTTTGTCGTATTATCGACGGTTATGTCATAAACAAGCTCAAGCATATCCTCGGGAATCTGCCATGCGGTCCAGTTCGAAATAAATTTCCTTTCCCGCTCGGTCATCGCACGATCACCGATACCGAAAAGTCTGCGCACGGTATACTCTGTCGAACGGGTTGCGTCCTCCGCACGGATCAGCTCCTCAAGTCCGCTTACCGTCACGACCCCCCTGTTGTAAAGTGAAATACCGGTCCGCACGATATACGGAACGGATCCCTTCCCGATCTCCATGCAGCGTCCGACGAGCAGAAGCACGAACTCGCACGGCAGTCTGTAATAATCGACCAGTGCGATCATCTTGTTTATCTCGCCGACCGACAGCATCTTTCCGAGTGTCCGCTGACATTCGTCGA
>CALBLD010000169.1 GCA_937895775.1 uncultured Clostridia bacterium | reverse complement strand
AATATACCGATTTTTATTTTTTATGTCTTGAAAAGAACGGTCATATGTGCTAAACTTAGGGAAAGCAATCAGACAGGCGGTCATAATATGAACAAAGACGACGAATTTTATATGTCACTTGCAATTGAAGAAGCCGAAAATGCCGCAAAACTCGGCGAGGTACCGGTCGGTGCCGTGATCGTATGGGATGACGGCAGGATCGTCGGCAAAGGCTTCAACAGGCGGGAGACCGGCAAAAACGCGCTCCTGCATGCCGAACTTTCCGCGATAAACGAAGCATGCTCGACCCTTCACGGATGGCGTCTTCATCGCGCAACTCTCTATGTTACGCTTGAGCCGTGTCCGATGTGCGCGGGAGCCGTTATAAACTCACGCATAAAGCGTGTGGTCTACGGTGCCGCCGATCCGAAGGCGGGTGCGCTCGGATCGGTCATGCAGATCTGCGGATTCGGACTCAATCACAGTTTCGAACAGGTCGGAGGCGTTATGAATGAACGCTGTTCGGGACTGATTTCGGATTTTTTTGCGGATCTCAGAAAAAAAAGAGAGGACAAAAAAAGCAAAAACAGCGGAGATGACGGCATTTTCTTGCCGACGACGGTTGACAACGACCGAAAATAGAGTTATAATAGTCTGCGGCTGGAGTATTCACACGGCTTTTCAGCCCATTTTCAGAAAGGAAGTTCCACATGAACGACGAGAAACTCTCATATCTGCGCACGATTGCGAACAAAATTCGTATCAATGCGGTAAAGGCAGTATATTACGCAAACAGCGGTCATCCCGGCGGATCGCTTTCGATTGCCGACATGCTCGCATATCTTTTTTTTGAAGAAATGAATATTGACCCCGGTGACCCCAAAAAGGCAGATCGTGACAGATTTGTCCTGTCAAAGGGACACTGTGCGCCCGCCTACTACTCCGCACTTGCGCTGCGCGGATTCTTCGGTGTCGATGAACTGAAGGGCTTCAGGTCTGTTGACAGCAGACTTCAGGGTCATCCCGACATGAAAAATATTCCCGGCGTAGACATGTCCACAGGCTCGCTCGGAATGGGTATATCCGCCGCATGCGGAATGGCTCTTGCGGGCAGAGACAAATACCGTGTTTACACAGTCCTCGGCGACGGCGAATGTCAGGAGGGCGAGGTATGGGAGGCAGCCATGTTTGCCGCTCATTACAGACTTGACAATCTTGTCGCAATGGTGGATTTCAACGGACTTCAGATCGGCGGCAAAATAACCGACGTCATGAATCCGACTCCGTTTGACAAAAAATTCGAAG
Organism: uncultured Clostridia bacterium; assembly: GCA_937895775.1. Lineage (GTDB taxonomy): Bacteria > Bacillota > Clostridia > Oscillospirales > CAG-272 > CAKSQF01. The sequence continues at coordinate 5,378 of CALBLD010000169.1, read as the reverse complement.
CCTTCGGCTGGTATGCGCAGGTCATCGACGGACACAACATCGAAGAAATCGCAAACGCACTTGAAAATGCGAAGCAGATGAAGGGCAAGCCTTCGGTAATTATCTGCAAAACAGTCAAGGGCAAGGGCGTTTCATTCATGGAAAACAACGCAAAATGGCACGGCAGTGCGCCGAACGAAGAGCAGTACAAACAGGCGATGAAAGAACTCGGAGGTGAGTGCGATGTCTGATAAAACAGCAACAAGAGAATCATACGGCAACGCGCTTGCCGAACTCGGAGAAATAAATCCGGATGTGGTCGTGCTTGATGCCGACCTGTGCGAATCCACAAAGACCGTGTATTTCAAGAAGCGTTTTCCCGACCGCTTCTTCGACTGCGGCATAGCGGAAGCAAACATGGTCGCCGTTTCGGCGGGTCTTGCCGCCTGCGGAAAGATACCGTTCTGCTCCTCATTTGCGATGTTTGCGGCGGGACGCGCGTTCGATCAGATCAGAAACGCGGTCGGATACCCGCATCTCAACGTCAAGATCGGTGCAACGCACGCCGGCATAACTGTCGGCGAGGACGGAGCGACACATCAGTGTCTTGAGGACATCGGCATCATGCGCACAATCCCCGGAATGACAATAATCAACCCCGCCGACGACACCGAAGCAAGAGCGGCTGTCTTTGCCGCCGCAAAATTCGACGGTCCGGTATACATGCGCTTCGGACGTTATGCGGTCCCAGTTATATTTGACAGAGCCACCTACAAATTCGAAATAGGCAAGGGTGTCCTGCTCACCGAAGGCAGGGATGTAACCGTTATAGCAACCGGAATCATGGTAGATGCCGCACTCACCGCCGCAAGTCTGCTAAAGACAAGAGGCATATCGGCTGAGGTTATTGACATACACACGATAAAGCCGATTGACCGCAATCTTATAATCGCATCCGCGGCAAAGACCGGCGCAGTGGTTACCGCAGAGGAACACAACATTATCGGCGGACTCGGATCGGCTGTATGCGAGGTTCTTTCCGAAAGCCGTCCCACCCCGGTCATCAGAGTCGGGACCGAGGATAAATTCGGCAGGTCGGGAAAGGTTCCGCCCCTGCTCGAAATGTACGGACTGACTGCCGGAAACATTGTCGAAAAGGCAGTACGGGCGATCGCACTGAAAAAATAAACGACAAAACAGGGCGCACCGAAGCGCCCTGTTTGAATATCCGGGAAAAGGAGCACACAAATGTCCGAAATAATAGCATTACGCGAATTTTCGCCGTTTTACATACTGTTTGACAGCATTTTTCTGATCTTTTTTGCCGCACTTCTCATTATAAAGAAGAAGTACCTGACCGTGATCGTCGGGCTTCTCGCGGGAATACTCTACATGATCGTTGATTACGGCATTTTTCATCTTATCTGCGGATCAAGGAGCATATCGGGCGGACACAGTCTGTTCCTCGTCCTGCTCTGGATGTCGATAAGCTACGGATTTACCAACTTTACATGGATATGGCTTTGGATTTCGAAGGACAAACATCTTTTCGAATGGTCGCCACTCATCCTTTTATGGTGGTTTGTCTGTCCGCTGCTTACCGAAACATTTACTCCGAAAAATATTCCCGACATAGTCATACAGCGCACGACAAGCGGATATCACGGGTACATGGCGGCGATTCTGTTCATCGGATATGCGGGCATAATAATATACAATCTTATGCAGGGCGACAGAGCAAAACGGATTAACATCGCGTGGCTGCTTGCAATCGGTATTCTTGTACAGTTCGGCTGGGAAGCGGGGCTTCTGATCGGAGGAATACGCTCGGCGCATACGATCCCGATCGGCGAAAAGCTCAGGACGCTCACAGTCAATTCACTGCTTGAGACAAATCTCGGCATGCCTTACATATATCTGATATTCACTGCGGTCACAAGCCGTTTTACCGAACAGCTCGGAAGGCGCAAAGAAAAGCTGACGGTTACCGAAAGAATAGCCGAAAACAACGGTGAAAGAGTCAGATCGGGAGACAGCGCGTCATGAAATACATAATTGTTACGGGCGCATACGGAGGCATGGGTACGGCAACCGCAAAAGTTCTTGCCGAAAGCGGCTTTACCGTTTTTGCGCTGGACAAAGAGGTCAAAGATGCGGAAAAGGGGATTATACCGATAAAAGCCGACATCACCGACGAGGGCAGCGTAAAGAGCGCGGCTCTCGAAATCGGAAAAATCACCGACAGCCTTTTTGCGATAATACATTTCGCCGGGATATACATGCTTGACTCTCTCGTCGAAATGAGGGGTTCCGACTTTGAAAAGATATTCGGCATCAATCTTTACGGTGCGTTTCTTATAAACAGGACCTTCATGCCCTTTCTTAAAAAAGGGAGCAGGATAATCATCACAACAAGCGAGCTTGCACCGCTCGACCCGCTTCCCTTCACCGGAATCTATGCGGTCAGCAAAGCCGCCCTTGACAGATATGCTTATTCTTTGCGTATGGAACTTCAGCTTCTCGGCACGGACGTATCCGTCATCCGTGCGGGTGCCGTAAAAACAGGCATGCTCGGCGCATCGACCGACGCTCTGTCCGCATTTTGCGAAAAAACCGAGCTGTACAGCTGCAATGCGGAAAGATTCAGACGTATAGTTGACGGCATTGAAGCAAAATCGGTCTCTCCCGGAAAGATCGCCTCAAAAGTGCTGAAAATACTGAAAAAGAGACATCCGTCATTCGCTTATCGGATAAACGGCAACCCATGGCTGAAACTCTACGGAATATTACCGAAACGGCTTCAGCTGTTTGCAATAAGACAGATACTGAGATAGAAAACAAAAACCGGAGACATCGGCAGTTTGCCGACGTCTCCGGTTTTTGTTTATGCCTTACACAAGCAGACCGCATATAAGATCGCCGTATTCGGTCGGATTTTCGACGGGCAGTCCCTCGATAATCCTTGCCTGCGTATACAGAATCTTTGCGTAATCCTTGAGTTTATCCTTATCCGAGAGATAGAGTGCCTTTATCCTCTCCGCTATCGGATGATTTGAGTTTATTTCAAGCGCAAGCTCCGCTTTTATCTTCGGACCTCCGCTCGGCATTGCGTTATAAACCTTCTCCATCTCGATTGTGATCTCGCCGACGCTTGCAAGGCAGACGGGATGGTTTTTCAGCTTATTGGTAAATCTGATTTCCTTTACCCCGTCGCCGAGAGCCTCCTTCATAATCCCGAACATGCCCTCCGATTCCTCGTTGAGCTTCTTTATTTGTTCCTTTTCCTCATCGGTGGAAAGATCGAAATCCCCCGCTCCGATGTTCGTAAAGGTCTTATCGTTATATTTATCTATTGCTTTAAGGGCAAATTCATCGATATCCTCGGTAAGATAAAGTATTTCAAGACCCTTTTCCTTTACCGCTTCGGTCTGCGGAAGCATGTCTATCTTATCGACGCTCTCTCCGCATGCGTAGTAGATTGTCTTCTGATCCTCCGGCATACGCGAAACATACTCGGCAAGCGTCACAAGTTTCTTTTCCTTTGACGAACAGAACAACAGAAGATCGGACAGCATGTCCTTATGCATTCCGTAGTCGCTGTAAACTCCGTACTTTATCTGCGAGCCGAGTGCTTTGAAGAACTCTTCGTATTTCCCGCGGTCATCCTGCATAAGCTTTACAAGCTCATTTTTGATCTTCTTTTCAAGCGATTTTGCGATCGCCTTGAGCTGGCGGTCATGCTGGAGCATCTCACGCGAAATGTTCAGCGAAAAATCTTCGCTGTCTACAAGTCCGCTGACAAACCCGAAATAATCGGGGAGCAGGTCGGCGCATTTTTCCATGATAAGCACGCCGTTGGAATAAAGCTGAAGCCCTTTTTCGAAATTCTTCGAATAATAATTGAAGGGTGCGTGCTTCGGGATATAAAGGAGCGCGTTATATGTGACACTTCCCTCCGCCTTTGCCCTTATGACCCTGACCGGATCCTCGTAGTCAAAGAATTTATCCTTATAGAAGCGGATAAGCTCGTCTTCCTTTACTTCATCATCAGACTTTTTCCAGATCGGGGTCATACTGTTGACCGTCTCTTCGGTCGTTACATCCTCGTATTCATCCTTCGATCCTTCCTTGAGCTTTGAGGTCGTAACCTTCATTATTATCGGGTAGCGGATATAGTCGGAATACTTTCTTATCAGCGATTCAAGGCGGTAGGTATCAAGATACTCCCCGTATTTTTCGTCGTCGGTATCCTCCTTTATATGGAGCGTAACCGTCGTACCGTAGTTTTCCTTTTCGCAGGGAGTTACCGTATATCCGTCGGCACCCGATGATTCCCATCTGTTTGCGCTGTCCGAACCGTACGGCTTCGAATCGACCGTCACCTTATCGGCAACCATAAATGCCGAATAGAAGCCGACGCCGAACTGACCGATCACATCGATATCTTCCTTCTTTTCATTGTCCTTTTTGAAGTTGAAGGAACCGCTGTGAGCGATCGTTCCGAGATTTGTTTCAAGCTCTTCGGCGGTCATGCCGCAGCCGTTATCCGATATGGTCAGTGTACGCGCGTCCTTATCGGTGTCGATCCTTATCGAAAAATCCGAACGGTCAAGTCCGAGCGAGCTGTCGCCAAGCGAGCGGTAATAGAGCTTGTCTATTGCGTCGCTTGCATTTGAAATAAGCTCGCGGAGGAAGATCTCCTTGTGTGTATATATAGAGTTGATCATCATATCAAGCAGTTTTTGCGATTCCGCTTTAAATTTTTTTGTTGCCATACTATTCTCTCCTTTTTTGCAGACTGTTTATCAAATCAGCAATCTGCATTTTGCTTTGATATCAGTGTACAACTCTTTAGTTAACAGTTATTCGTTTTTATATGAACTGTTTGTAAACAATTAGCAGTCCTGTTATTTGAGTGCTAAAATTTACAGATTTGCATCCTTCATTGCGGGATTATCGATCAGTTTCCCCTGCTTATCGAAGCGCGATCCGTGGCAGGGACAGTCATAACTGTGCTCGGCTTTATTATAGACAAGCGCACATCCGAGGTGAGGGCAACGCTTCACCGTCGGTATCATGAAATTTCCGACCGTCGCACCCATATTGAGAAAAAGCCGGGGATGGAGCATTGATCTCGACGGATCAAACAGCTCTTCATATCGGCTTTTGCGTCCGGACAGCATATCGCAGAGGACATCTGCCGCCGCCATTGATGTGGTCATTCCCCAAAGGTTGAAGCCGGTTGCGACATAAAGATTATCGGTCGAACGGCTGTAACGTCCGATATAAGGTATACCGTCAAGAGTCACGCAATCCTGATTCGACCAACGGTATTTTTCTCTCGCCTCCGGGAAATGCTTTTTTGCATATTCTTCGATCACGTCGTATCCGCCGCCGTT
>CALBLD010000168.1 GCA_937895775.1 uncultured Clostridia bacterium | reverse complement strand
TCTCCATAAGCTCCGCCGTTTCCTGCGGGTTCATTCCCGCGGCAGGCTCATCAAGAAGAAGGAGTTTCGGGCGGGTCGCAAGTGCGCGGGCAATCTCAAGTTTTCTCTGTTTTCCGTAAGGAAGGTTATTTGCGAGATTATTTCTTTCATCCATGAGACCGAATATCGACAAAAGGCTCTTTGCCTCGTCACGCATCTTTTTTTCGGTTGCAAAATGATGCTTGGTCCGCAGGATACTGTGTGCGGGGTTACACTTATATTCGGGCAGGTTCTGCATACCGACAAGAACGTTTCTTATCACGCTCATATTGTTGAACAGCCTTATATTCTGGAATGTTCTTGCAATTCCATGCCGGCAGATATATTCCTGTCCCTTACCGGTCATATCCTTTCCGTCAAGCATGAATCTGCCCGTTGTGGGGGTATAGACCCCTGTTATCATATTGAAAAATGTTGTCTTTCCCGCGCCGTTCGGACCTATAAGTCCGTAAAGCGCGCCTTTTTTTATCCTGATATTTATATCGTCTGCCGCCTTAAGACCTCCGAAGGAGATACCGAGGTGATCGGTTTCGAGCATATATTCATTTCCGCTCATTACTTGTCTCCTTTCTCGGGTTTATCGGGTGTAAACGATTCGTCCGGTTTGACATCGGTCGAAAGAATCTCGTCCATTCTGACCTTTGTCGGAATTCTGCTCCATTTTGCCTCGTCGTCCTTGACATTTGCATTCGAATGCCACTTCTTGGGCGCGATTTTTGACACGAGTGCCGACAGCGAGAATCTGTCGCGGACCGATTTCAGAGCGGGTGCATTATTGAATATAACCATTACGATAAGGATGATCGCATAGATGAGATACTTGAGCGCGGCAAGATCACCCGAAAGCTTTGTCGTAAGGTTGAAGTTTATAACCGTCAGGAGGGTCGCCGAAATGATTGATCCGTTTATCGATCCCATTCCGCCGAGTACCACCATTACGAGTATTTCGATGGAATAATTATAACTGAACGCGGTATAGCGTATCGGCGTTGTCGCAAATCCGTAAAGCACACCCGCGATTCCCGAAAACGCCGAAAGCACAAATGCAAACAGCTTATAGAAGGTGACGTTTACGCCCATCGAATGGGCTGCTATTTCATTATCGCGTATTGCGGTTATCGCTCTGCCGTGCTTTGAACGGACTATATTCTGAGTAATTACAAGAATCACAAAAAGGACAACAAAGCAGACGATAAATTCGGAGTTTCCGTATTTGATCTTATTTGTCTTCAGTCCGAGTGCTCCGCCGAAGCAGTCAAGGTTCATGAATATATTTCTGACGATTTCGCCGAACGCAAGGGTCGTTATTGCGAGATAGTCGCCTTTGAGCTTAAGCACCGGTATTCCGATAAGAAATCCGCATGCCGCCGCAGCCAATCCGCCGACGACCATTCCGATCAGAAGAAGCAGGAGTTTTGAAGCAACAAACGGCTGAATCAGCGTTGCGACATAGCATCCGATATAAGCACCGACGCACATAAATCCCGCGTGACCGAGGCTGAGTTCTCCGAGAAATCCGACGACGATATTCAGCGACACCGCAAGAATAACGCTGTATCCGATCTGCATAAGCAGATTGGCGGTCGATGCTTTCATACCGCCCGCATAATACAGCGAAGCCGTAACTGCCAATGCGACGGCTACCGCTATATAATTTATATAATATTTAAGTTTGAAGCCCGATTTGATATAAGAAAAATAGTTCATATTCACACCTTCTCCCTGCGCTTCTTACCAAGCAGCCCGGTAGGTCTGAACATAAGGATCAGAATAAGAATCGCAAATTCAATTGCCGTAGTATAGGGTCCGACACCGGGAATCGACTGAACGAGTTTTTCAACTATACCGAGGAAAAGTCCGCCCACCATTGCACCCGGGATAGATCCGATTCCTCCGATTACCGCCGCCGTAAAAGCCTTTATCCCGGGCATTGAACCGAGAGTCGGATCAACAAGCGGAATCTGGAGCATATAGAAAAGGCTTGCAAATGCCGCGAGTACCGAGCCTATCGCAAATGTCACCGATATTATCATATTGACGTTTACGCCCATCAGCTGTGCCGCCGAGCGATCCTCGGAAACCGCAAACATTGCCCTGCCGAGGCGGGTTGTTTTTATGAACACGGTCAGTGCTATCATGATTGCGGTTGCCGCAACGAGGGTTATGACCGACGATATCTGGATTGTTACCCCCTGAATTTTCAGTGCGCCCATTGAGGGAAACGGACTCGGACGGGCTTTTGACCCGTACACAAGCTGAGCAATGCTCTGCAAAAGGTATGACACACCGATCGCCGTTATGAGTACGGCAAGCGGAGACGCTCCGCGCAACGGTTTATATGCTATTTTTTCTATCACTATTCCGAGCAGTGCACAGACAACTATCGAAACAACAAACGCGACGGCAAAATTGCCGAAAAGATCAAATGTTGTTATCAGTGCATATGCGCCGACCATAATTATATCGCCGTGAGCGAAGTTCAGCATCTTTGCAATGCCGTAAACCATCGTATATCCGAGGGCTATCAACGCATATATTGCTCCGAGGCTGAGTCCGTCTATCAGTGTACTCATGTTATTTCCTTTCCTTCCGCGACATAAAGCACGGCATTACCGCATGTAATGACTTCTTTACCGCAGTTTTCCCGAACGCCCGTTTTCCGCATCTTCACGCGGAAAACAGACGTCCGGTTGACAATTCATTGTTTTTATTTTGTGAAGTTTACGATCTGCGCGCTCTTATTGCAGGATCCGCCGGCATTCCATGTCATATCGCCGGTCACACCCGAATATTTAAAGCTGCCGGACGCAAACTTTTCTTTAAGAAGTCCGCAAAGATCAGCCGCACTGATTTTTACGTCCTTTACGTCTGCCGCCTTCATCGCCTCATATATTGCCATCACAGCATCATAGCCGTCCGCGGCGAACTGATCGGGGAGCGCATTATATGCCTTTTTATACTTTTCGACAAACTTTGCTACCTTTTCGTCACTGCTTGCGGCGTCGAAGGGTGTGATATACTTTACCGAATTGGAAAGCGTGTCCGACTCACTGAACATCTTATCGATACCGTCAAATCCGTCACATCCGAATATGTCGGCGGCGCAACCCTTTGACGCGCATGTTTTTATGATAAGCGATGCAGCCTGATAGTAGATGGGGAGGAAGATTACATCGCAATCCTTGAGTGCCTCAACCTGCGTTGAAAAATCTTTTGCTGTATCCGAGGTAAACGACTGCTCCTTGAAAGTCTTGCCCATTTCGCCGAGTTTCTTCTTGAACGCCTTGAAGAGGTCGCTTGAATATGTGTCGCTTGAATCATAGATTGCACCGATATTCGAATACTTTTCGCCGAGTGTTTCTGCGGCAAGCACGCCCTGCTGGTCGTCACCGAAGCACACTCTGAACGCATTGTCTTCCGTAATTACAGACTCATTCGATGCCGACGGAGTAAGCAGGAAGACATTGTTCGTAAATGCTTCTGCGGCAAAGGATGCGCAGGCACCGGAGGTAACCGATCCGATGGATGCCTGCATACCTTTTTCATAAAGGGTATTGAAGCCGTTCTTTGCATCGACCTCTGTGCACTTATCGTCGATCATCTCGAATGAGAATTTTATTCCGTTGAGTCCGCCGAGCTCTTCATTTATCACTTTAATCGCAAGCTCTGCGCCCTGCTTTACCGAAATACCGTAGGACGAATTCTCCCCGGTAAGAGGACCGGTCCCGCCGATAAAAAATGTCGTATTATCTTTTGCGTAGTTTGTTGATCCGCAGCCTGTGAATCCTGTCATCACGGCTGCTGCAGCAGAGAGGACCGCTGCAACCTTAAAGAATTTTTTCATGGTTTTTCTCTCCTTTTGCCTTCCCGGCAGTAAATATATTTTCAGATCATCAGATCGGAAAAACTAAAGCAAAAGCGGTTTGCCCCTTTGGCAAACCGCATCCTTGTGGTTCATACACCGATCTAAAAATCGGTTGATTCAGACGAACGGAAAATCAATTTGCCGTTATTCTTTTGTTTCGCGTTTATAGTAATCACTGCAAGTATAATAATGACTGCTGCCACAGATATGACATTTGCAAGTAGAACAGATATCACGAGTGCAAAAACAAAAGCGGACACTGCAAGAGCAATGTCCGATGCAATCTTATTCTCACGGGCGGAAAACGAGCAGGCAGAAAAAGCCTCTGAACATTCAGACGCAAAAGACATTCTTTCATCTTCTCTCATTGAAGCCGTCGTTCCGAACATTTCGTTTTCCTCCTTCCGTTTGATTCCCTCTGAAAAGTATGGTTTATTATAGCACACAAACACTGCTATGTCAACCGTTAAATTAAACAATTTTACCGCTGCTTTTTCCGGTACAAATCGTTGTAATAGATAATTTTCGATAAAATCCGATTGCGGACAAAAAATTTCTGTCCGACATGTCAATGTCGGACAGAAACAATATTTTTTTCGATCAGCCTTCAACTGTCGTTTCGGCAGGAGTGTTTGCCCTTTCGACAACTATGTTGCGATAACGCTCCATACCTGTTCCCGCAGGAATCAGCTTACCGATGATGACATTCTCCTTAAGACCGACGAGATGATCGACCTTACCCGAAATAGCAGCCTCGGTAAGAACCTTGGTTGTCTCCTGGAAGGATGCTGCCGACAGGAAGGATTCTGTCTGCAATGCCGCCTTCGTGATACCGAGCAGCACAGGCGATGCCTTTGCAAGGCAAAGATCACGTTCGCCCGCATCTATGCGTTTTCTGAGTGCCTCGTTGACATCCTCAAATTCGATCGTATCGACAAGCGAACCGACAAGGAATTCGGTATCTCCCGCATCCTCGATACGGCACTTTCTTGTCATCTGCTTTGCAATGACTTCAATATGCTTATCGTTGATATCAACCGACTGGAGACGGTAAACCTTCTGCACCTCTCTGATAAGGTAATCGTACGCCTCATCAAGTCCGTTTATTCTCGTTATATCGGCAAGGCACATACTGCCCTCGGTAAGCGGATCGCCGTGAATGACATAATCCCCTTCCTTAACGACAAGTCTTGTACCGAACGGAACGGCGTAGGAAACGGTTTCTTTGGTCTCCGGATTTTCAATTGTGACATTTCTTGCACGCTTTGCGTCGGAAATCGAAATCGTACCGTCGATATCAGCCGCAACCGATGTCTTCTTGGGTCTTCTCGCCTCAAAGAGTTCCTCAACACGCGGCAGACCCTGTGTGATATCGGATGCCGAAGCAACGCCGCCGGTATGGAAGTTTCTCATCGTAAGCTGTGTACCCGGCTCGCCTATCGACTGTGCGGCAACTATACCGACAGCTTCGCCGACATTGATCTTGTTTGTTGTCGCAAGGTCCATGCCGTAGCAGTGAGAGCAGATACCGTATTTGCACTTACACTGAAGAACCGTTCTGATATCCACCTCGGTAATGCCCGCACCGAGAATCTTATTGACCTCTGCCTCGTTCATCATGGTGTCCTCGGGAACGAGTACCTCGCCCGTCTTCGGATCGACAACGTCATGCAGAGTATATCTTCCGAGCAGTCTCTCCGAAAGCTTTTCGAGAGTGCTGTCCCCGTCCTTGATCTCTCTGACAGTCATACCCTTTGTTGTATGGCAGTTTTCCTCGCGGATAATTATATCCTGCGCAACATCGACAAGACGTCTTGTCAGATATCCCGAGTCGGCTGTACGGAGTGCGGTATCCGAAAGAGCCTTACGCGCACCGCGGGCTGCAAGGAAGTATTCAAGTATATTAAGTCCTTCACGGAAGTTCGATTTGATAGGAAGTTCGCTTGCACGTCCGGATGCGGCAGACATGATACCGCGCATTCCGGCAAGCTGTCTCATCTGGGTCATGTTACCGCGGGCACCCGAATCAGCCATCATCTTGATCGGGTTATAGCGATCAAACGAATCCTTGATTATCTCGACGACCTGCTTGGTTGCCTGATCCCATATATCCATGACGCTCTTATAGCGTTCGTCTTCGGTAAGTTCGCCGCGCAGGAAGTGCTTATGGATGGTTTCGACGCGCTTATCCGACTCGGCAATCAGTTCATCCTTCTTGGGCGAAACTTCGACGTCGGAAACCGCTATCGAAATCGACGCAAGAGTCGAATACTTATATCCGGTTGCCTTGATATGGTCAAGAACTTCTGCCGTAACATTCGAGCCGTGCAACTTTATGGTACGGTTGATTATATCGCCTATCTGCTTCTTGCCGCATGTGAACATGATTTCAAGATCGCAGATGCGCTCGGGATCGGTTCTGTCAACATATCCGAGATCCTGCGGAATGAATTTGTTGAATATGAGACGTCCGTAGGTCGCATCGACGAGCCTTGTTACCTTCTCGCCATTTATCTCGCGGGTCACGCGAACCTTGATCGGTGCATGAAGTCCGACATTTCCGGCTTCATACGCCATCTCAACCTCATCCATGTCGCGGAAGACATGTCCCTCGCCCTTTTCTCCGGCGCGGTCAATCGTCAGATAATAGGAACCGAGGATCATATCCTGCGTAGGCACGGCAACCGCCTTACCGTCGGCAGGTTTCAGAAGGTTGTTCGCCGAAAGCATCAGGAATCTTGCCTCAGCCTGTGCTTCGC
>CALBLD010000167.1 GCA_937895775.1 uncultured Clostridia bacterium | reverse complement strand
GCGGAATAAAAATGTATGTCGGAAATTATGAGTTCTGGTATGAGTCGAGCCAGCTTATTCAGCGGATGATAAAACAGCAGAATAAAAAGAATGAAGAAAAGATCAAAGAACTGCAGGAGTTTATATCGAGATTTTCGGCAAATAAGTCAAAATCAAGACAGGCTACATCCCGCAGAAAACTGCTTGATAAGCTGACTGTCGAGGAATTGCCCGCATCCTCCCGCCGCTATCCGTATATAGGCTTCGATATGGACAGGCTTCCCGGAAAAGATATACTGACGGTGACCGATCTGTCGGTAAGTCAGGACGGGAATAAGCTGATATCCGGGCTGTCTTTCTCGGTCGGACGTGACGATAAGATCGCGTTTGTCGGGAACGAAAATGCGGTAACCGCCCTGTTCAATGTGCTTGACGAACGTGTGTCCCCCGACAGCGGCAGCTTCAAATGGGGTGTTTCCATAACAAGATCTTATTTCCCGCATGACAATACCGAATATTTCAAGGATCACGACGAATCGATCATCGATTGGATGCGACCGTATTCAAAGGATCAGACAGAGGCGTACCTGCGCGGCTTTCTCGGGAGAATGCTTTTTTCCGGTGACAGTGTCTATAAGCCGGTGAAAGTCTTGTCCGGAGGAGAAAAAGTCAGATGTATGTTTTCGAGAATGATGCTTTTCGGCTCAAATATGCTGATTGTCGATCAGCCGACCGATCATCTTGATCTTGAATCGATCTCGGCGGTAAATAACGGACTTGCGGATTTCAAAGGAAATATTCTGCTGTCATCTCACGATTACGAGCTTGTGAATACAGTCGCAAACAGAATAATCGAGATAAAAGATAATGGCTTTGTCGATTATCGCGGAAATTACGACGGTTTCCTTGAGTATAAGGCGTCGCTTGCGTCGGACGGAGAGTAAAATGAATGTTCTGATAAGTGCCTGTCTTCTCGGAGTGCCGTGCAGATATGACGGAAAAAGCAAAAAATGTGTCGATAAGATCGACGGGGTGAATTTTATTCCCATCTGTCCCGAATCGGCGGGCGGTCTGGAAACTCCGAGAGTACCTGCGGAGATCGTCGGCGACAGAGTAATAAATAAGGAAGGAAAAGATGTTACCGCCGAGTATCTGAATGGCAGTGCGTTGGCGTTGGAAACCGCCTTGAAATACGATTGTAAGATAGCCGTGCTTAAGGATAAAAGTCCGTCGTGCGGCACAAGCGGAGTGTATGACGGCAGCTTTTCGGGCAGATTGCGCAACGGAATGGGCATCACGGCAAAACTGCTTTCCGACAACCATATTGCAGTTATCGGAGAAAATCAAATAAATTTTTTAAAAAATCAAAATTTTATCGAAAACCCTCTTGACAAAGAGTGGGAGGTATGATATAATACACAAGT
>CALBLD010000166.1 GCA_937895775.1 uncultured Clostridia bacterium | reverse complement strand
GCTGCACACAGCCGATGTACAGACCGCTCTTACATACGGCGGAATGTTTACCTTTGCGGGAGTTCTCGCACTGATTTTCTCGGCTTTTTCCGCAAAACGCACACGAATTCTGCCGATGCTGCTTGTTGGCGGTTCGGTCTGTGCGGTATGCTTTACCTATAATCTGTCGGGTACAAATACCGGAATTATATGCATACTTGCGGGTCTGACATCGACGCTTGTGCTTGCCGCCTATGACCGCACATATGCCGCAAACAAGAAGTCGCGCAAATCGGTCTCCTACTCGGGATTTTCGTCTGCACTCGCAGGACTTCTCGTACTCGCCGTACTTTTTCCGTTTTCGTCGGTAAAGGATCCGTGGCGGGAGATAAAATCGGTAAGCTCGCCGATTTCGTCGGCAAGAACGCTCGTTATGACCATACTCACGGGCGGCGATCCGAGGCTCAATCTTATGAACTCTCCGATCGAAAAGAGGTCGGCAAAACTCGAAAAGCTTGAATTTCAGAATGTTCCGCTCTTTGAGGTCACAAGCTATCTGCGCGGGAGCAATATTTATCTGCGAAGCTGGATAGCCTCCGATTTCGATAAGTCGGACGACACATGGTCGATGCTTTCGGAAGAGGACTACAATAATATGCTTGCCGAGATGCGGAGCGATTACAGCGGAATCACGGGTGATGCGATCACATATGCCTATTACAGGATGCTCGACAAGTGGCTTGCCGCCGATGCGATCCCGAAGGATTCGTCCTACACGAATCTGACCGGCGGATATAATGCCTCATATGTCGATATCGGATCGATAAAAAGCACCGGACTGCTCTATACTCTGCCGTCCTCATTTGTTCAGTCCGCCGGACTGTTTGAAAACAAATCGCGGACCGACAGATACGGGGAATCAGCCGAGCTTATGTCCGACGGTATGTACAAGTCGGGCTGGCTGAATCTCAGAAAAAAATTCACGGCACTTGCGATAACCCCGACATATATGGGCAGAAATTATGCCGCAAGAGCCGAGCTTCAGGCGCAGTATACCGCACTGCTTTCCGATTTTCTGCTGAACACCACCGGTGTCGCGTCGATGGACGCGGAAGAGGTGCGCGAAAAATTTGCCGCAAGACTTGAAAGTGCGGGACTTTCGTCGTTCGGAACCGACGGACTTGACAGTTTCCTTGCCGCATCGAACCGCAGGATGTGGATCACCGAAAACCTGCGCGCGGCGCAGGAATATTCCGACTACGTACACAGATTCTATACCACGGGAGCCGATATCGAAGGTGTAAAGACGGTTGCCGATCTGATTCGTCCCGACTTCGACGGTGCGGCGACAACCTATGAAAAAATAATGACGGTCGTCGATTACATGATAAAAAATTACAGCTATACGCTGTCTCCCGACAAGCCGTCGTCCGGATATTCGTCGGATGTCGATGCGTTTTTGCTTGAGACCAAAAACGGCTACTGCGTGCATTTTGCAACTGCCGCAACGCTGATTTTCCGTGAACTCGGTATCCCTGCCCGCTATGTTCAGGGATATATTGCAAACGGCGCTTACAAAAGTACGGGCGAATCGGGCGAGACTGTCTACAAGACCACGGTTATGGATAAAAACGCTCATGCGTGGGTAGAAGTGTGGATAGACGGACTCGGCTGGCGCACAATCGAGGTCACTCCGCAGTATTATTCGGATATTTACTACATAAACCGCGGCAACACCGAGATATCCGATATTGTCAAGCCGACGACCACAAGACCGTCGGTAACCGAGCCGCCCGAACCCGATGTTACCGAAAAACCTCCGGTCACAACGTCGGGAGAGGATGATACCGCGGACGACAAGCCTTTTCTTTCAAAGGAACAGATAACCGCAATCGGAGTTGTATTCTCGGCGGCAGTTCTGCTTGCCGCAATAATACTGATCCTGATAAAAAGGGAAAAGCATATAGCAAACGGCAGAAACTATTATGTTGATAAGGCTGTAAGCGGCATCTTTGACTCGGACGACGATATGTCGGAGACATCGCGGGTTCTTGCCGATCACATTTATCGGATGATGTATGTGACGGTCGGCAAGCCGGGAAAGGGTGAATCGCCCGCCGAATATGCCTATCGTATCGACCATCCGCCGATTCCGACCGACAAAAAGGGCGAGGCGGCGATAAAGCGCAGGCTTGCGTGGTCGCACAGCTTCACGGCAATCACCGCGATTATCGAGCAGGCTGAATTTTCGGGCAGGATCGAGAGCGAAAAGCTGATAGTACTCGGACAATTCATAAAATCGTTTGAAAAGGCGGAATACGGCGGTCTTTCATTTGCAAAGAAGCTGTGGTACAGATATATCCGCGCGATTATCTGATATTTCCGCAAAAAAAGAAAACTCCCGCAAGTCAACGGCTTGCGGGAGTTTTTTCGATTGAAGTTCATCGGGGAATGAATCCTTCGAAAATATAGCTTTTGAACTGTTTTTTTACAGAGTCAAGAGCTTCCTGCGAGGTGAGTGTCCAGCAGATCGGGTGCGCACCGAGCAGTCTGTTCAGTCTGAAAAAGATGTTGTTTTTGTATTTGTATTCGTAGGAGATGAAATGCGGTCTGCCGATGAAATTGAAAAGAAGACATCCGAGCAGTCTGTGCGAGAGCGGGTCGTGATAGAATCCGGAGGAGAGCTGTCCGCGGCAGACTTCGGGGCGGTGTTTTTTGTACCATCCGAGAACGAAAGGATAAAATGACTGTATCAGATATTTTCCTTTGTAATCCGAGAGTATTTTGTCCGCGGCATCGCAGAGCGCATAGCTTCCTTTTTTGCTTGTCGCCTTGAATTCGATAAGCAGGGGAACCCTGCCGCCGACCGTTTCAAGGCACTCTTCAAGAGTGGGAACAGTCTGATCGGTGGCTGCAAGCCGATATTTTTTTATCTCGGCGAGCGTCATTTCTTCGGGTTTGCGATCGACTCCGCACATCCGCTTCAGGCTGTCGTCGTGAAAGACGACGACTCTGCCGTCGGCTGTCAGATGAATGTCGTTTTCGATCGGATATCCCCGCTTTGCCGCCTCTTCGAAGGCGGCAAGCGAATTTTCGGGGCAGCCTGCGGGCGGGATGTCGTGAAGACCTCTGTGGGCTATGAATCTGCCGTCAAGAAGCGAAATGTCGGCATGCTTTTTCAGCGACGGAGCGGTCAGAAAAAGGGTTATAAGCATTGTTGTTTTCCCCTTCCTCAGTCGTTGTCGGTGTCGAGATGCTCAAGCAGTGATTTTTTCGGGATCGGCTTTGAATCGCCGTGCCTTACGAATATCATTGTGATAAACGCAAGCGTCACGAATACGGTTGCGTAAGGGAAGAGAACGGTCATACCGAAGCGGTCCATGAGCAGACCCGAGAAGAAGGGGGTGATTGCCTGTGCGCCCATGCTTGCGGCATAATAGTATCCGGTGTATTTTCCGATGTTCGAGCCGGTTGACAGCTCAACGACCATCGGAAATGAGTTGACATTTATTGTCGCCCAGCCGATGCCTGCAAGCGCAAAGATCAGGTTCATAAGTATTGCGGGTGAGCCGACACGCATTGCGCATGCCGAGCCGAATGCGACCGCAAGCATTACGACTCCTGCGAGTATCGACTTTTTGCGTCCGATCTTCGATGAAATTATACCGACCGGGATGTAGGATACAACTGCGGCGGCATTGGCGATCAGAAGAGTTGCGCTGTAGTCAAGATCGAGTACGTTTGTCGCATAGACCGAATATTTCGACGTGACCGCATTGTAGCCGAAATACCAGAGAGCTACCGAGGCAAGTATGAAAATGAGAGAAGCAAGCTCGGGACGCGACAGTTTTTTCTTCGTTCCGATGCTGTCGGTGTCTTCATCGGCGTTCTCATCATCGTCCGAGTTGCCCGCTTCAGCCGTCCACTTGTTTTCCCTGACCGTCAGCATGAATATGAGCAGTGCGGCGAGCATTATCCCGCCTATGACCGAGAAGAAGAGAGTGTAGGGTCTGAAAGTGTTGCTTATTGCGCTGTTGTTGAAGGCAAATCCCATTCCGAGTACGAGTACGCAGATTCCGCCGAGAGTACCCATGAGGTTTATGATCGCATTTGCCTTCGAACGCAGAGGCTTCGGAGTAATGTCGGGCATGAGCGCGACTGCGGGTGAGCGGAAGGAGGACATGGCAACGAGAACGACAAGCAATATCAACATAAAGCGGATGAGGTTCGCGGGACTGTTCACCGTCGCTCTGTGTATATACAGCTGGCGTGCGGGTACTATGTAGTTGGTATAGACGGCATTTGTGACCTTGGAGAATACGACCTCGCTGTCGCCGTCTGCGGCGGCAAGCGGAATTTCCCTGCCGTTTACAGAAATAACGTCATTTATCTGCCTGTCATCTCCGGTAGAGCGGTCGCGCAGATAAAAAGTCTTTCGGTCGGGGGAAACGATGTGGGTTTTGTATTCGGAGTTGATTTTTGCGCTTTCGCCGTCGGCAAAGGTGAGCAGAATCTCTTTTCCGGCATCAATACGTGCTTCAAAAATGTGGGGGTTGACCGCCGAAAAAGCTTCTTTGGTGAATTTTTCGGAAAGAATGAATTTTTCGCCGTCGGGGGAGGTTATTTCACTGTCCGAGACCTCGTCGTATATTTTGCCGAGTGCTGCGGAGTATGCGCTGTCGGACGGATCGGTTACCGCAACATCGCTTATCATTCTGATCTGACTTGCGTCGCAGAAAGAGAGCGAAATGAACGCCGCAACCGCAACAATCGTTCCGACAAGGATAAACGGCTTGCGTTTGCCCATTTTGGTGTGGCATTTGTCGGACAGCGAGCCGAAAAAGGGAAGCATAAAGAGCGCGAGAATATTGTCAAGTGCCATGACTATCCCCGACCACGCCTGCGGAAGTCCGAAGCGGTCGGTCAGTATTTTCGGAATTACGGTGTCGTATGCCTGCCAGAATGTGCAGATCAGAAAAAAAGCAAAACCGCAAAGTAATGTACGTTTATAATTGAGTTTCATAAATCTGTCCTCCGGATGTTTATGATTCAATTATAATTACATTTTGCGGTTTTGTCAATAATAATTATTGAAGGTTGTCAGATTTCAGTAAACATTCACAATGTCGAAAACCTTTAATTTTGCCTGCGCTCTTCTGATATAGCGTCCGAGAGACTGCTCGTCGCTTATGCTTTCGGGAATATAGATTCCGCATTTCGGCTTGTATGTATCGCCGTGAAAATCCGATCCGCAGGTGAGTTTCAGATTATGATCCCTCGCAAATTCGCACACGCGGGTTTCCTCGGTCGTCTTGTAAAGCGGATGGCAGTTGATCTCCACCCCGTGCAGGTATCTCGGATCCTGCGGAACCGTACCGTTTCTGTACGGATGCGCCTGAATCAGCGTAAAACCGTTGCTTATGCAATACCCGAACAGTTCCTTTTGCGGAAGGTTGTACAGTTCGGGGGAGGTCAGCAACATGCCGGGGGTGATGCCGTAGATAAGGTAGTGTACGTTCGGAACGGTCGTAGTGTTGACCTCGATCCCGTAAAATACCTTTATTCCGTATTTGTCGCCGAGCGATTTTGTAAGTCTGTATTCGTCGTTGTAAAGCTCGCACCATCTGCGGTAGCCGATGCCGTCGGTGTAGTGGATATCGCAGTGATTTGTCAGCACAATTCCGTCGGTGCCGTCAACAATGCACTGGGCGATGATTGCGGCGGGCGAGCGTCTGTGCGCGTCGATAAGCAGGAGTTTTTCTTTTGCTTCCATGTTCTTTTCCTCGGGAATGAATTATTCAACGGTTACCGATTTTGCGAGATTTCTGGGCTTATCGACGTCGAATCCGCGGAGCTTTGCACATTCGCATGCCAGCATCTGCATGAAGACGACAGCACCGAAGGGCGCAAAAAGCGGATAGGCTTCGGGTATTATCATGGCGTCGTCGGCAAGATTTATAAGTTTTTCGTTTTCGGCGGCGGTTATTGCTATAATTTGCGCGCCGCGGCATTTGACCTCTGCGGCGGCGACCGCCATCTTGTCGTAAAGGGAAGGCTGTGTGGCAACCACGATGACCGGAGTACCCTGTTCGATCAATGCGATCGAACCGTGCTTCAGTTCGCCCGCTGCATAGGTTTCCGAGTGGATATAGGATATTTCCTTGAGCTTGAGCGAGCCTTCGAGCGCCGCATACCAGTCAAGTCCGCGACCGAGGAAGAAAACGTCGTGTGCATCCTTGAGCGACTCTGCGGTTTTTTTCGAATGTTCGAGTTCGGGAAGCGCACTTTCGATCTCTGCCGGGACGGCGGTTATCTCGTGAAGAAGCGAGCGGAGCCCGGACTGGTCGATCGTTCCCTTTGTGTATCCGAAGTAGAGCGACAGCAGGGAAATTATGCCGAGCTGAGCGGTAAACGCCTTGGTCGTCGCAACCGCGATCTCGGGTCCCGCTTCGGTGAAGATGACATAGTCGGCTTCTCTTGATATCGTCGAGCCGCGTACATTCACTATCGCAAGTGTGCGCGCACCCTTCTCCTTGGCAATTCTGAGCGCGGCAAGCGTGTCCGCCGTTTCGCCCGACTGGCTGATTACAATAAACAGAGTGTCTTTATCGACAAGGACATCCCTTGAACGGAATTCGGAAGCGATTTCAACCTCGGTGGGGATTTTTGCAACCGATTCGAAATAGTATTTGCCGCAGAGACCGACATGGTAAGCCGAGCCGCATGCCGAAATGAATATCTTGCGGAGGTTGTTCAGATATACTCCGTCAAAGTTGTTTATTTCGGGGAAGGAAATATTGCCGTCGGATATGCGCTTTACCACCGTTTCGGTAAATACCGCCGGCTGTTCGGAGATTTCCTTCTCCATGAAGGAGGAGTAATTACCCTTGCCGACCTGCTCGGCGCGTACCGCAAGCGGGAGGAAGGGACGGTCAACTTTGTGAAGCGCACGGTCGTAGATGGTGACGCTGTCGGAGGTGATCTCGGCAATGTCGCCGTTCTTTATAAATGCCGCGTCCTCGCACTTGCCCGCCAGCGCGATTGCGTCGGATGCGGCATATCCGGGGCTGACCAGCAGGGGAGAATCCCATCTTGCGACATAAAGTCTGTCCGGGAAATCGGCAAATATGATCGCAAACGCATACGAGCCTTTGATCTCGGCGCAGGACGCCGCAATGGCGTCAAGCGGATCGCCCGCATAGTGCGAGCATATGAGAAGAAGTGCCGCCTCGGTGTCGGTCTGCGATCTGAACGGGTAACCCTTCTGAAGCAGTTCGTTCTTTATCTCGGCAAAATTTTCGATAATGCCGTTGTGAACAAGCGCAATCCGTCCGTCGGGTGAAAGATGCGGGTGAGCGTTTTCGACCGACGGCTGTCCGTGGGTTGCCCATCTTGTGTGTCCGATGCCGCAGTTTCCGTCAAGAAGCGCATCGCCTTCGGTGAGCTTGCAAAGTTCCGCAAGTCTTCCTTTTGCCTTTCTGACCTCGATCTCTCCGTTGTGTATGACTGCGACTCCGGCACTGTCGTAGCCTCTGTATTCCATTTTGGCAAGTCCGTCCAGAAGAACGGGAAGTGCTTTTTTTACTCCGGTGTACCCGATTATTCCGCACATAAAACAGTTTCTCCTTCTTATATAAATAGCCTGTTGGTATATGATAAGTTTTCTTTGCCCGGACGTGGTTTATCCGGTTTTCTCCGATTTTCCGACCACATTATCTTATTCTTATGACTGCACACTCGTAAGGCATGTATTTTCCGCACGGCTCGGTTCT
>CALBLD010000165.1 GCA_937895775.1 uncultured Clostridia bacterium | reverse complement strand
CAGAATCCCGTGCATATCTCCCCGAGACTTACTCTGTCATACTCCGCAGGGTGGTGTCCCGCCATATCGGCGTCCGTCCGCAGAAGTTTTGAAAACCGCATTGGCGGGCGTTTTTCCTTCTTTCGGTTTTCCGCCCTTATCAGACCGACAACGATCACAACAACCACAGCGGCGGCAAGCAGGGCGAGCAGAAGTATATATATGTATATCGCGGTATGTCCGGTCAGCGGAGAAGACGATATGCTTTCCGCAAAACCGACGCGGTTTTCGGTTACCGATAATCTGTTCATTCTGCCGTTTCTCCTTTTCACTACTCTGCCGCAACTGTCATCCGACGGCATTATGTAAAATTATTATACAAAAGTTATTTCGATATGTCAAGCGTTTTTGAATTAATTGTATAATTTAAGGTAAAATACTGGAATATAAACAGCATGGCAGACAGAAAAGACACCCCGTGCGGGGGTGTCTTTTTTTCACGGGCAGGTCATGCTCCGAAAAGCTTTTCCGGATCAAAATCCGCGGTTTCATTAAACATGCGGCAAAACAGATCAAAAACTCCGCGGACGTCGCCGCCCGATCTTTCAACGAGAGAATCCACGGCGAGGAAACTCCTCCAATAGGAATAGAAAATATGCGTGATATCCTGTCGGTAGGTTGACTGCGAAAATGCGTTCAGCGGGGGACGTCCGAACTTTTCATCAAAGAGCGAGACCAGTATCAGGTTCGCCTCCTTTTCGGCTGCATACTCCTCTTCAGTAAGGAAATATTTCCGACTTATATATTCCGCCATCCCCTCTTCAAACCACATTTCGCCGTCGTCATATGCCTCATCTATGAAAAGTTCGCTGTGGTGCGCAAGCTCATGTCCGAGCAGCTGCAAAATATTATGTATGCCCAGTCCGCCGTAATATGTCCTAACCCTTTCGACAGGCTCCGAGTCCGCATAATCATCGAGCTGTTTCAGATACAGGTTTTTCCAGACCTCAATATCGGGAGCAATAACGATACGGTAGTCGTTTGTATATGCGGGAAGCGGATTGTCGCTCACACAAAAGGCGGCACTTTCAAAGTCGGTCCAGACGATCGACCGCGGAGGCTCGGTCACCATATAATTTTTCTCCAGATATTTCAGATATTCATTCAGCATCGGAGCAACATCTCCTGCAAAGGCACGAAGCCGCCGAAGTCCGTCATCATCTCTGACCAAAAACAAATCCGTCATTTTAATCATCGTTCCCTCTTCTGTATTCAAAACATATTACCGTTTTTTTCGCTTGCGGTAATCTGCACTGATATCCTCACACCAATCGGCACCGACCGATCCGTTTTCCCTTACATCGCAAAGAGCTCTCGCAACCGATTCGTAAACTATCTGCGTTCCTTCTTCGTCGGCGTTGTAGTTTACCGCTTTTTCGCTGTCGATACCGTAACGCGCCGCCGTTTCGACCGCATCTATATTTGCTCCTATGAACAGGAACTCCCAGCCGTCTTTTTCTTTGCGGCAGCCGATCATCTTTCTGACACCGTCGGCAGTATAGCGGCGGCTTGCGTTTTCCTGACCGTCGGTCATGATAACAAACACCGTATGTCCGGGTACGTCCTCGGGACGCGCATACTTGTGGATGTTTCCGATGTGATGAATCGCTCCGCCGATCGCATCAATGAGTGCGGTACAACCGCCGACCGTATAATCGCTGTCTGTCATCGGCAAAACATCTTCAAGTCTGACCCGATCATGCAGAACCTCGGTCTCGTTGCTGAAAAGCAGAGTGGAAACATAGCAGACGCCGTCCTGCTTCTTCTGCTTTTCAATCATCGAATTGAAGCCGCCGACGGTATCGCTCTCAAGCCCCGCCATAGACCCGCTTCTGTCAAGAATAAATACAAGTTCCGTAATGCTTTTTTTCATAATAAAAAACCTCTCTTTGTTTTATTTCGTCCACATTATAACATTCGCAAAGAGAGATTTGGTCGCATGGCAGGCGACAAATCCGTTCGGCGGCGGCAAAATCACCGCATCCGATCCGTCATCCTCCGATCAGGCTCTGATCGAAGGCAAACAGTGCTTCATTGATTTCAAAAATATTGTAATTGCCGTTGATTATAAAATACTCGATAATGATATCCGACTTGTTGCTGTGGGAAAGCGCAAAGCCCGCCTTGCGCAGCAGATCTTCGGTCTCATCAAGCGGAAGCTCCAGCGAGATCGCAAAAGCAATCGCCGTGGATTTGCTCGGTCTGTATCCCGGGTCACTGCGTATTTTGGAAAAAAGCTTGCGGTCAATGTTTGCCTTTTTATAGCATTCGGCATCGGTCATCCCTTTTTCGTCAATCTTACGCAGGAGCATTTGCGAAAAGCTCTCGTCGATCTGCTTCAGCCTCGCGTCAAGACTGCCGTCATAGGACATTTCCTCGCAGACACAAAGTTCGGACAACAGCGGCTCTTCCGTGCGCAATTTACGGCGGAACGCGGCGGCCTCCGGCAGATAACTGTCGGCAATATATCCGGCAATATCCGAAAGCAGTTTATCACTGAGTTTACATGTCGGCTTTTTGTCCGACATTATATCGTCATTTTTTAACGGCATACGCCCTCCTCCGAAAAAATCAAAAATCATGTACAGGTCTTTTTTCATCGATATTATATCACTTGTTTTGCGTTTTGTAAATATGCCGCTAATCTGTTGTCGATCGGCTCATCCGCCGATGCATCGGTGTGAAAAGGCGGTTTCCCGATACTGCCTGCTTTTATAAGCAAAAAACGGAAGACTTCGGGTCCTCCGTTTTTATTTTACAAGTTCCTTTACGAGAGCCGACACAAGCGAAAGCCTGTTGTCATCAAGCTTTTTCAGATCGGACACAAGGTCGCATATCGTCTCCGGACTTCCTGCGTCGGTGTCGAAAAAATCGCGCGGAGTAATATTCAGGTAATCGCAGATGAAGAAAAAGATCCCCATTGATGGCATGGCTTTCCCGCTTTCGATATTGTTTATATATCCCGGATTCTGCCCTATCGACAGGCTCATATCCCTCGCCGACACGCCTTTTTTATTTCTGAGTGCGGCAAGTCTGCCCGCAAATTCCTTTTCATCCATCGGTTGTATCACCCTCTCTTACGGGTATTATATCCTACGCGGCGTTCAAATATATGTGATACATTATGTTATTTATTTTGAAATATGTGAACACACGTGATATAACGAAAACACAAAAATGTTATTTGACCGAAAACATCAAAAAACGACCGCAGAGCGGTCGCTGACGTATATACGCAAAAGCCTATTTTTTGGCATCGGTCGGACCGAAAACGCGGTCGAGAAAATCAGACGCACTTATAAGGTCGGCGGGATCAACCGCAAGCGCATCGGCTATATTGAACAAAACCTCAAGCGAAAAGCTTTTCGCAAGTCCCGGTGCCTCAATACTGCTTATGAGCGATCTGCTGATATTTGCCTTTTCGGCAAGTTTTTCCTGAGACATTCCGCGCAGTCTGCGGACGGTCGAAATCGTAATCCCGATCTGTATCAGCCTGTCTCTGTTTTTGAAATCAATCTCTTTTCCCATATCGCCGACCGCCCTCTTTTTTCTTTGCTTTTTACTATATTATTATACAGGACGCAACATTATTTGCTGTATTTATAAAAAAGCAATTGACTTTTTCAGTGAGCAATTTTATAATAACTATATATTTTATAATCGGAGGTCAGTATGAACACGAGCTTTACGATATTATTTGTCGGAAGCGGCGAGCTCCCGAAAAACAGCAACATGAGCGAAAGGCTCACCCGCCTTTGCACCGATTTTATCAGATACAACAGGAAAGTCGGATTCATTGCCGATCGGCAGAGTGAATTCGGGAGCCTTGCTCTCACGGCGATCGGACAGGCAAGGGACAGCTTACCCTCCGACACGTCCGCCGTCACATGTGACAAACTTGCGGACACCGACCGTGAACGCATAAAGGAAGCGTTGGCTTCCTGCGATCTCTGCGTTTTCTGCGTCGGAGACAAGAGTGATCTTTTTGATGCCACTGTCGGGCATGCCGAGCGGCTCGGCAAAAGATATATAAACATGTTTTACCGCGAAAGCAACCGTTTTATCCGCCAATCTTCGGAAAACTGTTGACATAACGGCTTTTTTGGTGTATAACTATGTCACAATACAAACTTTGACGGAGTAAAAACATGATATTTGAAAACAATGACAGAATCGTTTTTGCGGGCGACTCGGTCACAGACATGGGAAGCGCACAGCCTGTCGGAGAGGGACTTTTTGACAATCTCGGGCGCAGCTATGTAAGAGTCATTGACAATCTGCTCGCCGCATGCTATCCCGAGCTTGCGATACGCGTGACAAACTCGGGCACATCGGGCAACACAAGCCGCGACCTGCTCGCAAGATGGAAGCGGGATGTCGTCGATCTGCATCCCCAATGGGTTGCGATATGCATCGGAATAAACGATGTCTGGAGGCAGTTTGATGTTCCCGCACTGACCGACGTCGCCGTCGGTCCCGACGAATACCGCGACAATCTCGAAAAGATGATTCTTTCGGTAAAAGACAGCGTAAAGGGTATTTTTATACTCACCCCCTACTACATGGAGCCGAACCGCGACGACATGATGCGGGCAAGGATGGACGTCTATTCGGACATATGCCGCTCTCTTGCCGCAAAGCACGGGGCAACGCTTGTCGATTTCCAGAAGATGTACGAAAACTACTGCAAAATCAGGCACTCGTCGTTCATCGCATGGGACAGGGTTCATCCGAATCAGGTCGGTGCGACCCTCATGGCGCTCGAATTTCTCAAGGCATGCGGATTTGACCGCTTCGGCAGTCGTGAATAAAACATAACAATTAAAAAAACGGCATAATTTATACCGTTGATTGCAGAATCGCCGCACAGTCGGCAATCTGTATAATTTTATTTACCGAAAGGACATTTTAAAATGAAGAAAACAAGCTATGCGATTTTTGCGGCGCTCCTGAGCGTTCTGCTTCTGCTCACCACAGCCTGCGGCGCAAAGGACGGTCAGACCGAAGACGAGGTTACAAAAAAGAAAAAAACGACGACCGAACAGATAACAACCGAAGTATCCCCGATCGGCACGACGAATCCTGCGGATGTCACAACCGAAAATCAGGGAACACACGACACCCGTGATGCGGTCAAAGTTCTCTCGGATGCGGTTGCAAAAATGCGCACAACCAAAAGCTTCTGCGAAAAATCGACAGAGAAAACCGAATATAAAATAGAGAACGACACGGTAAACTCAACCGTGCGTTCGGAAACGCTTTTCAGAACGGTCGGCGATAAAGTCGAATTTTCGAGAAAATCGGTGTTTGAGGGAGCACTTGACGCCGGAGAGCTGAATATATACTACAAGGACGGAGTTGAGTATTTCGACTTCGGCGAAATCAAGCTTCGTCATACAGTTTCGCTTGAAGAACTCGCAGCCGACGGTATTGTCCTGAACAATCTTCCCGCATACACATCCTTTTTCGGCAGAATCACTGCTGTCGCAAACGGTTCCGCTTACACGATCACCGCAAGCAAGCCGAGTGAGCTCGGCAAACCTTATTTCTTAAAGCTGTTCGGCAGCGGCGACGAAGAGGAAGGCAATGTTACGCTGTCCGATCTGACCGCCGTTTTTGAGATAGACGGAAGCGGTTACATCGTAAAGATCACTATGTCTGCCGATCTTGCCGACAGTACGCTCGGAATGAACTACAAAACCGAGCTTACCTACGAATATTCGGACATTGACAAGATCGAAAAGATCGATTTCCCCGACCTCAGCAAATTTAAGGAAGCAGATTCCGACGACGAAGAATGGGGCTGATCCGCTCCATCCAAATACAACACCCGCACCGAAAGTGCGGGTGTTGTATTTTTCCACAAAAATCATTATATAAGACTGCTGCTTTTTTCTGTTTTTGACAAATAAATTTTGTAAAAAAATCTTGCTTTTATCTTCCGGTCGGGTTATAATGCGGTGACACAGATCGGGAGGAAAAAAGTATGGAATGTCCGGTAAAAAAAAGAGAAGGTCTGCTTTCAAGGCTGTCGCACCCGCAGAACCTGACGGAAGGATGTCCGTGGCGTGTCATCCTCAAATACTCACTGCCGATAATACTGTCATGCCTGCTTCAGCAGATATATTCGATGACCGATGCCGCAATCTGCGGACAGATACTGTCGGCAGGTGAGGTCGCAGGCGTAAACGACACCGGCCCGCTTACATTTTTCTTTTTGCAGTTTGCCTTCGGATGCACCGGAGGCTTCGGCGTTATCACTGCGGGCTGTGTCGGCAGAGCCGACGAAAGGGGTATCAGGCGCTCGTTCACAACGCAGGTCATACTTGCATCGGTAATATCGCTGTTTCTGACCGTTCTGTCGATCATTTTTCTGCCGTCGATGCTCGGACTTATAAATCTGACTCCAGAGAGCGGCGACGTCTACACGGCGGCATACGATTACTGCCTTGTAATTTTCATCGGCATATTCGCACAGATGGGCTACAACTTCTTTTCGGGATTTCTCCGCTCTTACGGCGATTCGGTCACTCCGCTGATCTTCCTCATCATATCGGCAACGCTCAATGTTTTTCTCGATTTTCTCTTTCTTGCGCCGCTTGATATGGGACCGTCGGGTGCCGCCGCCGCG
>CALBLD010000164.1 GCA_937895775.1 uncultured Clostridia bacterium | reverse complement strand
CCACAATCCCTATTACGACAACGGGATAAAGCTTATCTCCCCCGAGGGAGAAAAGATGGGCGACGCTGTAACCGAAAAAATAGAACAGTATCTCGACGGTCTGCTCCCCGACCCGCCTCTCGCAGCGCGCGATGCGATCGGGATCGATATAGACTATTCGGCTGGCAGGAACCGCTACATCGGCTACCTTATCTCGCTTGCCACAAGATCGTACAGGGGCAAAAAGATCGGCATTGACGCGGCAAACGGCTCGTCATGGATGATTGCCCAGAGCGTATTCAACGCACTCGGCGCAACCACTTACGTAATAGGAAACGAGCCTGACGGCACGAACATAAACGATCATTGCGGATCGACTCACATCGAAGCGCTTCAAAAACTGGTAACCGACAAAAAGCTGGACGCGGGTTTCGCGTTTGACGGCGATGCCGACCGCTGTCTTGCGATCGACGAAAAAGGGCAGCTCGTTTCGGGCGACCACATTCTCTACGTCTGCGGACGCTACATGAAAGAGTGCGGCAAGCTTGCCGGAAACAGGATTGTAACCACCGTCATGAGCAATCTCGGACTGTACAAGGTACTTGACAGGCTCGGGATCGGTTACGAAAAGACGAAAGTCGGCGACCGCTTTGTCTACGAATGTATGAAGGAAAACGACTACCGCCTCGGCGGGGAGCAGTCGGGACACATTATTTTTTCATCCTACGCGACAACCGGAGACGGACTTCTCACCTCGATTATGCTCATGGAGGTGATGCTTGAGAAAAAGCACACGCTTTCCGAGCTTTGCGACGGGCTGACAATCTATCCCCAGCATCTTATCAATGTAAAGGTATCCGACAGAGAAAAGGCTCTCGGCGACGAAAACGTCAAAAAGACTGTTGCCGAAATAGAAAAAGTTCTCGGCGACAACGGGCGCATACTGATCCGCCCGAGCGGAACCGAACCGCTTATCCGTGTCATGGTCGAAGCAAGCGACAGTGCGCTCTGCGTATCCGCGTGCGAAAAGGCGGCAGACGCGATAAGAAACGCCGACTGAGGCATCCGGAAACTTACACGACTGTGAAATCAACGAAAACAATACAAGGAGAAAACCGATGTTAACCAAAAGACAGGAAGAATTTTACGACTGGACATTTTATCAGATATATCCCAGAAGCTTCAAAGATTCAAACGGCGACGGGATCGGCGATCTGAACGGAATCACCGAAAAGCTTGACTACCTGAAAGAGCTCGGCATAAACGCCATCTGGCTTTCACCGTGCTACAAAAGTCCGAACGAGGACAACGGCTACGACATATCCGACTATACCGATATCATGGATGAGTTCGGAACGATGGACGACTGGAAAAGAATGATAGCCGAAATTCACAAGCGCGGAATGAAGCTTATCATGGATTTCGTTGCAAATCACACCTCTGCCGAACACAGATGGTTCCGTGAGTCAAGAAAGTCCAAAGACAACCCGTACCGCGACTATTACTATTGGTCGAAAGAACCGAGAAACGACTGGCAGGCGTGCTTCGGCGGCTCCGCATGGCAGTATGACGAACCCACGGGCGAATATTACCTTCATTCCTATGCCGTCGGTCAGCCGGATCTGAACTGGGAGAATCCCAAAGTCAGGGAGGAAATGGTCAAAGTTGTCGATTTCTGGGTCGATCTCGGGGTTGACGGTTTCAGATGCGACGTGCTCGACCAGATCTCAAAGGATTTTGTAACCGGCAAAAACGGGAACGGTCCGCGCCTTCACGAATACATAAAGCTCCTTTTCGGCAGAGAAAAAGTAAAGAACATATTTACTGTCGGCGAGTGCTGGGGCGCGAACGATGAAAACATCAGAATGCTTGTCGGAGGCGATCGGGGCGAGCTTTCGGCGGTATTTACCTTCCAGCATCTTTTGTGGAAGGGCAATAAATTTACTCCCCGTGAGTTTTCGCTCGATTCGCTCCGCGACTGCCTTATAAAGTGGCAGAACCTTATGCAGGAAAACGAACTTTTATACACGCTTTTTATTGAAAATCATGACCAACCGAGAAGCATTTCGAAGTTTGCAAACGACAGGGAGCTTCGCTACGAATCGGCAACGATGCTGGCGGCAATGCTCTTTTTGCAGAAGGGCGTTCCCTTCATCTATCAGGGTGAGGAAATCGGCGTGACAAACAGCGTGTCCGACAATATTTCCGATTTTGAGGATATCGAAACGCTGAACTATTACAACGCAAACAAGGACAGAATCCCGGTCGATGAGCTGATGCGCGGAATCAACATTGCAAGCCGCGACCACGCAAGGCATCCGATGCCCTGGAACGGCGAGGACGACTGCGGGTTCGGAAGCGAAAATCCGTGGTTCGGGAAGTTCAACCGTTACAAAGAGATCAACGCAGAGTGCGACATGAACTCCGAAAAGTCGATTTATAAATTCTATCAGAAGCTTCTGAAGATCAGAAAAGACTCTTTTGCCGTCCGTCACGGACGATATGAGAATATGACCGGCGAAAGAAACGGCTTGTACGTTTACAGACGGTTTGATGACAACGGGGAAATCATTGTTATCGCAAACTTTGACAAGGAGCAGACGGTCGATTTTCTGCCCGACGGAGAGATTATCCTTTCGAATTACACAAGAACCGAGCCGTGCGGAAAATACATGC